>NZ_JAQGFU010000064.1:0-22749 GCF_030078455.1 Klebsiella sp. Ech2A
GTGTAAATCACTAACTTTCTATTCGTCGGCAGCATTAGATTTGTATAAGACACAGGACATGGTGGGGGTCGTTGGTTCGAGTCCAATTAAACGCACCAAATGCGTCCGTAGCTCAGTTGGTTAGAGCACCACCTTGACATGGTGGGGGTCGGTGGTTCGAGTCCACTCGGACGCACCAGATTTTCTTAATCTGGTGCATTTCCCTCGAAAGAAGCGCTTACTGCAGTCGTTCAGCCCTGCTTAACTCCCCTGTTCCACGACTCAAATCCATTTAATACCCTATACCTGATGCTAGCCACAGATCCCAGGCGCCAGTCCCGATCGGATCCGCCAGCGGCACGGGCCGCAGGTATTTTTAGCGCCAGCAATCCGCCCGGCAAAGGCGACGGACAACTCATCAGGCTTCCCTTTGCCGTTTTAGCTGGCGGCAAAAAAAAGCCGGAATAGTAAAATATTCCGGCCCGCGATCGATGACGCCTTAGAAATGCGTATTCACGCTCACATAGAACGTCCGCCCCGACTCGTTGTAGGTTTCCGCGCCGGCGCCATACAGATAAGCCCCGGTAGTCGAGTTCCCCGTGGTCTGCGCATTACCGGCGCGATAGTGGCGAATATCAAACAGGTTATCCACCCCGCTGGTCAGACTCAGGTTTTTATTGACGTCCCAGGTCGCACTTAGCCCAACAATGCTGTATGGACTGACTTCGTTTAGCTCGCTTGCGGACACCGCCTCACCTTTATAGTTAAAGCGCTTCGGTTTCTGGCGGCCATACCAGGTGAAGGTGCTCTGTAAAGAGAGATCGTCCCGCACTTGCCAGCTCACGGTCGAGTTCAGCGTGAACTGCGGAATTACCGACAGGCGATCGCCGGTGGTCTTGTTCTTGCTCTGCAGCATCCACGTCAGGTTGTTGCTCCAGTTGACCGTTTCGCTCACCGGCAGATTTATCGAGCCTTCCAGCCCTTCTACCAGTGCCTTCGGCACGTTTTCCCATTGATAGATATTGGTCGTGCCGTTGCTGGCCGTGCCTACCGCCGAGTAACCGGATTCAATCTTATTGTGATAGTCGTTGCGGAACCAGGTCAGCCCCGCCTGATAGCCCTCGTGCTTATACTCAAGGCCGATCTCTTTGTTAACGCTGGTTTCGGCCTTCAGATCGCTATTACCCATCAGGTAGCAGGCGGAACTGCTGGCGTAGCAGCCCTGGCCGTTACTGTACAGAATGTAGTTCGGGTTGAGCTGGTAGAGATTCGGTGCTTTATAGGCGCGGGCAATCCCCAGCTTCAGCGTCCAGTCATCGGAGAGCCCCTGGGAGAGGTTCAGCGATGGGCTCCAGTTATTGCCGACAATACTGTGATGATCAAATCGCAGAGCCGGCGTCAGCATGGTGCTATCCGTCAGCGCGATATTGTCTTCGGTAAACAGCGAGAAAATTTCGGCGCTGGAGTACGGGCTGCGCCCGGTTGCCGAGATGCCGTCGATGGAGCCATAGGAGAGAGACTGGGTGGTCGACACGCCATCCTTCATCCGCTGTTGGTTCCACTCGGTGCCCAGGGTCAGATTCTGCTCAACCCCAAGGGTAAACGGAATATTCACTTCACTGTGCAACAGCACGTCAGACAGGTCGATATCCGAGAATTCGCTGCTGGAGAAGATACCCTCCGTTCCGCCCGCCAGCCCTTCGCTCATCCGCGAGTTGCGGGTATGTTCATACTGGGCGTAGCTGTTGCTGGTCACGCCGTTATCCCAGCCGCCGGTCCAGGTCACGCCGTAGGTCTGGCGATAGAGGCGGTTGGTCTCCTTGCCGTACATGCTTTTCACCAGCGTGCTGGTGTTGGTGTTCTGCGTGTCGCCGGCGTAAAGGTTGCCCTGACGGCTGTAGCCGGTTTCGAACTCCAGCGCCTGCATCGGCGCAAACTCCCAGCGCAGCTTGCCGTGGATATCTTTATTCACGACGCCTTCACGCCCTGCAGGATAGGATCCCGCATAGGTACCGGTTCGTGCCGCTTCATGGCCGGAGTTAATATCCTGGGCATCCGCCTGCGTCTTGCTCAGGTTACCCCATAGATTAAAGCTAACCGCATCCGACAGCGGACCGTTCAGGCTGAAGTTCGTGCGCTTCGTCGAGCCCTCTTTACGGTGCTGAGGGGCGTTCATATAGGTATTCCAGGAACCATGCCACTCGCTGCTGGTCGGTTTAGTGACGATGTTCACCACGCCCCCCATCGCGCCATTGCCGTAGCGGGCCGCCGCCGGGCCGCGAATAACGTCGATATGGTCAATCATTTCCGCCGGTACCCAGCTGGTATCACCGCGCGTGTCGCGGTCTCCGCGCCAGCCATAGCGCACGGAGTTACGACTGGTCACCGGTTTACCGTCCACCAGTATCAGCGTGTTCTCTGGCCCCATCCCGCGAATATCGACCTGGCGGTTATTGCCGCGCTGACCGCTTGTGGAGTTGCCCGTCAGGTTGACGCCGGGCTGGGTGCGAATCAGTTCGGAGACGTCGCGGGCGGGTGGATGTTTGCGGATTTCATCGGCAGTGATGGTGGAGACGCCGGGGGCCTGGAGAGTCTGCGCGGCCGCGGTAACCACCATCGTTTCGTCGTGGTTCTCCGCTGCGGTTGCCGCAGCGGATTTCTTCGTTTCGTCTGGCGTGCTGTCGTCAGCGGCCTGCGCTGGCAACCCCACTCCCCAGATAGCCATATGAATCAGCACGGCCAGCGAGTAGTGTGAATAATGTTTCATGGAATATGCCCTGTTTTCTTATTTTGCCGTCGGGGCACGCCTTCTTCATCCGTCAGATAAACAACGGCAGCGACCTCCAGGCACAGAACATCTTCTCTGGTTTTGGCGTAAGCAGGCGCCTCCCGATGTTATATCGGGATATCAATTACCCCTTTTCGCCAAAAATAAAAATTCCGCCCTGGAAAAACGAAGAGACAAACGCGCCACGCTATTCTTTGATAGCGTATTCCGCACAGCGCCCAATAGGATTATTGTGCCGCTCCACGTTATTAAAAATGAGATTCATTATCAAGTCAATAATTAACAAGCAGAAAGAAAAAACAAAATAAAACAACAAAAACAGCAGGATACAAATAAAATCAGGATTTATTAATTACGGACAATAAAATTTAATGAATCACATCCACATTAAATAAACACAATTCAATCATAATATCATCACAATCATTAAATTCGCGATTTGCTTATTGCTTCAAGAAAAATAGCGTCCGCGTTAATTCCCCCCACCCGCTCCAGGATTTTCAGTTGCTCATACCGGCAGGCTAACGCCGCGCAATTGACAACAACAAAAGATGATTTTAGGTCCCCTGTAATGAAAAGAGGCTCCCGCAGCTTCAGCCAACTATTCGCTAGCAGATACAGGCACTTTATCGTTGCCCCGCGATCCCTCGTTTATACTTTGGTCAGTGCCCTTAGTTACACCTTCAGCGTCAGCCCGATAACGGATGTCTGCGCCTAAAACAACGAGCCCATATCAATGAAGAAAATTGCGATTATCGGCGCCGGACCGACGGGGATTTATACTTTTCACGCCCTTTTACAGAACGCGGTACCGCTTGCCGTCTCCATCTATGAACAGGCCGACCGGGCCGGCGTCGGGATGCCCTATAGCAAGGAAGACACCGCGCGGATGATGCTGGCGAACATTGCCAGCATCGAAATCCCCCCCATTTTCGCAACCTATATCGACTGGCTGCAGGGGCTGAGCGCTGAGCATCTGGCGCGCTACGGGGTGCGCAAAGAATCCCTGCATATCCGCCAGTTTCTGCCGCGCCTGCTGCTGGGTGAATATTTCCATGACCAGTTTCTACAGCTGGTAGCAACGGCCCGGCGGCGCGGATTTGAGGTCGCGCTCCATGAATCATGCCGGGTGGAGGATCTGCAGGTCACCCCCGAAGGCGTGATGCTCTGCGCCCAGGGGGTTGCAGAACCCGCGCATTTTGACCTTGCGGTTATCGCCACCGGCCACGTCTGGCCTGATGACGACACCACCCCGCGCGCCCACTTCCCGAGCCCGTGGTCGGGGCTAATGAGCGCGCGCATCGCGCCCTGCCGGGTTGGAATTATGGGAACGTCGCTCAGCGGAATCGATGCCGCCATGGCGGTTGCCGCGCAGCACGGGGAGTTTGTGGAGGCGGAGGACCGGTCGCTGAGCTTCAGGCTGGATCGCGACAGCGAGGCGCTGGAAATGGTGATGATGTCCCGCTCCGGGATCCTGCCTGAAGCCGACTTCTACTGCCCCATCCCCTATGAGCCCTTAACGATCGCCAGCGACGAGGCGATTGCCCGGCACATTGCCGCCGGATCTGAGGGGCTGCTCGACCGGGTCTTCGCGCTGATGGCGCAGGAAATTGACGCCGCCGACCCGCAGTGGAGCCGGGAAATAGCGCTGCGCTCGCTTAACGCCGACAGCTTCCACGACGCCTGGTTCGCCGCACGCAGGAAGAGTGACCCTTTCCGCTGGGCTGAGGCGAATCTCATCGAGGTGGAGCGCAACAAGCGCGACAGGCGCACGGTGGCCTGGCGTTACGCAATCCTCAGACTGCATGAAGCGGTCCAGGCCATCGTCCCTCATCTCGACTCGCGGGACAGCGAGCGGTTTAGCGCCGGCCTGGCGCGGGTGTTTATCGATAACTACGCGGCGATCCCGTCGCAATCCATTCGCCGGCTGCTGGCGCTGCACGAGGCCGGCGTTATCAGCATTCTCCCGCTTGGGCCCGATTACGCTATCGCCATTGAAGATAACCTGACGGAAATAAGCGTTGGCCAGTGCAGGTATGCCTTTGAGGTCTTTATCGATGCCAGAGGGCAGAAGCCGCTGAAGACCAAAGACCTGCCGTTTCCGACGCTGCGCCGGCAGATCCTCGCCGCCGGGGACGCTATTCCCGACGTCGGGGAAGACTACACGCTGCTGGAGCCGGAGATCGTTCGCGGGCGCATTGCGTTTGGCGCACTTCCCTATCTCATGCACGACCGGCCGTTCGTTCAGGGGCTTACGGTCTGCGCGGAGATCGGCGCCGCGATGGCTAAAGCCGCATCGCAGCCGGCAGCACGCCCGCGGCGGTGGCTGCCGTTTATCGAGCGCTAGCCGCATTGACGCTTTCGGGCAGGCATCGGTGCTAAGGCCCCTGGCGCCGGTCGGGAGCCGGCTGCCAGGGGTCCTTTTTGCGATCTTCGCTATCATCCCTTTTACGCGGTATTTCCCCCCGTTCGCGGGGATCGTCTCTTGCCGGATGGCGGGCCGGTTTATCAGGATCGTTTACCCTGGACTGGGACATTGTATTTATCCTCCGCTGCTGGCTGCGGTCGTTACGCAACGAGCAGACTCTTTAACAGACGATGCAGATATATAGCGTTGATGCCGGTGCGTTGACGCTGTGGGCAAAAAAATGCGGGCCAGCGGCCCGCAGGATATACGACGCTGAGAATCGCGTTACGCTTTATGCCAGACCGCGCGGGAATTAGCTGGCGCCTGATTTACGCCCACCGCCGTGGCTATTCTCACCGCCCTTTTTCCCGGCTTCTGAAGCGCGCTGAGGATCGTTTTTAAAATTCCCCCCGCTATGCTGACCACCTTTACGACCGGCTTCAGATGCTTTTTCCCGGTCTTGCGCGAAATTACCCGATCCACCTCTGTGCTCTGCCATAATGCTACCTTTCGGTTGGTTTATGAAAAATGATTCGCTATGGCAAATCATCGCCGTCGAGAGTTAACACTAAGTGATATTAAGCCGGTGTCAAACCGCCGAACCGCTTACCCTGCGGGCCTGCCGCTTAAAAACGGCGCCAGAAATAAATTTAAACATCTCATTCCATCCCGCATAACCCTCAACAGGACAACCTATTAAGCGGCGGCGAACTATTTTTCAGCGGTAAAATCCAGCGTATTTGTAAAGAACGTAAAATTAATATCACCCGCTCGCCGGATAATAACTCCCGCACCGGCCGCTGGAACAATCCTAAAATTTCATTCGGCCCATATCGGGCGCCAGGGTAAAAACCTGACGACTAATCAGTCAATTGCGTAGGGCATTCCCATGAGGACCGCATAATAATATCGGCACCGCGGCTTACTTAATTCCTAAAATATTTTTCATGCCGGCCATCGGGCCTATGCTTAATATTTACCTGAACAGAGGAAATTATATGAGCGACCACGCCAAACTCAGCGCACAATATCCCCGCCCTCCTTTTGCCGACCAGCCGCAAACGCCTCCCGGCCTGGCCTCGGAGATGCTGCCCGTTCCCGATCATGGCGAGGAAAGCTACGTTGGCTCGGCCAGGCTGTCCGGCAAGAGGGCGCTGATTACCGGCGGTGATTCGGGTATCGGCCGCGCGGTGGCCATTGCGTTTGCTCGTGAAGGAGCGGACGTGGCGATAAACTATCTGCCGGAGGAAGAAGCCGACGCCAAAGAGGTCATCGCTCTGATTGAGGCCGCAGGGCGCAAGGCGGTGGCTATTCCCGGCGATATTCGCAGCGAATCCTTCTGCGAAGCGCTGGTTGAAAAGGCCGCCAGAGAGCTGGGCGGTCTGGATATTGTGGTCAACAATGCCGGGCGTCAGCAGTACTGCGACTCGCTGGCAGAACTCACGACGGCGGATTTTGACGCCACCTTCAAAACCAACGTCTACGCGCCGTTCTGGATAACCAAAGCCGCGCTGCGCCATCTCAAAGAACATAGCGCTATCATCAACACCTCCTCGGTTCAGGCCTTTAAGCCAAGCCCAATACTCTTTGATTACGCCCAGACCAAAGCCAGCCTCGTGGCCTTCACCAAATCATTAGCCAAACAGCTGGGTCCGAAGGGGATCCGCGTCAACGCCGTTGCCCCCGGGCCTTACTGGACGGTTCTACAGTCCAGCGGCGGCCAGCCTGAGGAGAAGGTCCGCCAGTTTGGTGCGGATACCCCGCTCGGTCGCCCCGGGCAGCCGGTGGAAATTGCCCCGCTGTACGTGACGCTGGCCTCCGACGCCTGCTCGTTCACCTCCGGCCAGGTCTGGTGTTCGGACGGCGGTGATGGCGTGCTGTAAGCCGTCCGCCAGCACGGCAGAGGACCCGATAGCGTTGTCGGCGCGCCGGCGTTGACAACGCTACAAATATGCAATATTAAATTAACACATTCACTCCTCCCCGGCGGATCCCCGGTTATGTAATGTCCTGACAATAAGCCCGATAACAGTTGTATTAATTTTCAGCTAACGGCGGCTAGCCCGCGGCTGGAAAAGCAATTTTTCGCTTATTACGGACATGACAATGATTCGAATCCTTCTCCAGACCATGGCGAATAAGCCGTGGCTACGCATGCTCGCTCTCGCGTTTCTGATCTCCTCGATAGGCAACGGCATCACCTGGATCGTCGTTTTTGGCGAGCTAATCCGCCTCTCGGCCCCTGTCGCGTCGCTGGCTCTCGCCTACGTTCTCTCCACCGTCCCCGGACTGCTCGGCAGCATCCTGGGCGAACGCTTTTGCCAGCGCCTGAGCCCCTTTACGATCCTGATACTCGGCGAAGGGCTCGGCCTTATCGGACTGGCGGCGCCGTTTTACGCCGTGGCAATTGACTCTATCCCGCTGCTGCTCATCGCTCAGGCGGTCGGGGCGTTCACCACCGGTATGACCTTCCCGGCGCTGAGTCAACTCTTCAAAACCGGCCTGAGCGAAGAGGAGCTCCCGGTCGCCACGACGCTCGAAAGCATTATTTTTGCCGGCAACGTACTCTGCGGCATTGGGCTGGGATTAGTCCTGCGGGGATATATGAGCGCGACTCATCTGCTGCTTATCGATCTGCTGAGCTTCGCCGCCGCCCTCATCCTCCTCGGGCGGGCGAAAAGGCGCGCCGGCGCGCCGTTTGTCGAGCACGTCCGGAGCCTCTCTCCGCCGCGCTGGCAAACGCTGACCCATTCCCAGCGCCGCGCGATGCTGCTCCTGCCCCTTTTGGCCGCGGCGGGGGCGCCGGCAATGGCGCTGCTGCCGGGGCTGGCCCCCGGGGCGCTCTCATCAGGCTCGCCGGAACAAACAACCGCTCTGGCGCTGCTTTTTACCCGCAGCCTGGGCCAGCTGGTTGGGCCGCTGCTGCTCAACCCGGCGCGTTTTGCAAAAAACAGCAGCAGCAGCGGGCTGCCGATCGGCTGCCTGGCGATTTTTCTGCTGTGCTACGGGCTGATCCCCTTCGCGCCGTGGCCCGCTGCGGCGCTGGCGCTGGTCTTTGTGGCGCATATCTTCTCTAACGTCGTGTTCTCCCTCGCCGTCTACGCGCTGCTCAGAAACTTCGAGCGGCAACAGGTGCCAGCCGCGATCGCCAGAAGCTACCGGCGACAGATGGCGGTCTCGGCGATCGTCTCTCTCGGCGCGGGATACTGCGCTGAGGCTATCGGAGCCGCCGGCTCGCTCTATCTGTTCAGCGGAACGGGATTTATTTTGAGCGTCGCGCTGCTGGCGATCGGCAAAGCCTCTATCAAACCCGAGCAGGCGTAGCGGAACTTTTATCAGGAGGATGACGGCGAAGTGTGAGATGCAGGGCTTCCATGCCCTGTAGAAGAGCTACTCGAAGAAAACTTCAGGGTTTTCAGAGAGTGAGACGAAGGATTTGGTGTTTTTATCGAGGGCACCAATCGCGCCGCTTTCGATATCATATACCCAGCCGTGCAGGCGCAGCGCGCCGTCGCGCAGCCCGACGGCTACCGACGGATGCGTTTTGATATTGTTAAGCTGGGCGATAACGTTCTCTCGCACCATCGCATTCACTTTATCGATTTCGCTATCCCAGGTTTTGCTGTCAACCACCGCTCTTGCCGCATCGGCATAGTGCAGCCAGTGGGAAACCGCCGGCATGGAGTCGAGGCACTGACAGGTCGCAACCGCCGTCATCGCGCCGCAGTTAGAATGACCGCAAATCACGATATCGGTCACCCCGAGGGCAACAACCGCGTACTCGATGGTGGCTGAGACCCCGCCCGGTTCCGGCCCGAAGGAAGGCACGATATTACCCGCATTACGAATAACAAAGAGCTGTCCAGGATCCTGCTGGGTCACCAGTTCTGGCACCAGACGGCTGTCGGAGCAGGAGATAAAAAGCGCTTTGGGATTCTGGCTGGAGGCCAGGCTACGAAAGAGCTCTTTACGCTGGGGGAAGATCTCTTTTTGGAAGCTGAGGAAACCCTCAATGATATGTTGCATAGCAGTGTCTCTTTTCTCTGTTTTAATTACGGTATGACAAAGATCACAGTATGTAGTGTATCACCGACGGGTCGAATGGGAATTATTTTGATAAACGGCGAGTTAGCGAGCACCCGGCCGATGCCCCGGCGGGCGCTTGCCTGGTGGACAGCTACATAAAGAACTTCACCGCCTGCTGGAAGGTGCTCCCTATTCCCCACAGCAGCGGCACCCCTACCGCGAACCAGCTCAAGGCCATCAGCGCCCGCGACGGCCGCGGCTCCCAGCTGAGCTGCGCGTTCTCATTCACCGTATACAGCCCCTTCGCCTGCTGCTGTTGCTGGGCGGACATGGCATATTTTTGCGGCATCGGGCGGATCAGCTGGTTGCAGATCAGGCCGATAACCAGCAGCCCGGTGAGGACCATCAGCGTAATATCGTACACCCGCTGCGGAGCAAGCCCTTGGGCCAGCTGATATTCCCGTAAATAATTCACTAAAACCGGGCCGCTAATACCGGCGGCGGACCATGCCGTCAGCAGACGCCCGTGAATCGCCCCCACCATCTGCGCGCCGAAGATATCGGCCAGATAGGCGGGGATAGTGGCAAAGCCGCCGCCGTACATCGAAATGATAACGCACAGGGCGCAGACGAAAATGGCGACGTAGCCGCCGTGGTTTATCAGCGGCAGGGAGCCGTACAGCGCGGCGCCGAGAAGAAAAATCATGGCAAAGGTCATTTTCCGGCCGCAAAGATCCGAAACCGAAGCCCAGAAGAAGCGGCCGATGATATTAAACAGGCTCAGCAGCCCGGTAAAGCCAGCTGCCATGGTCGCGATGCGCCGCAGCTGGTCGGCGTTAAGCTCGTGCCATTGCAGACTCGTCGCCAGCAGCTTGCCGGCAAAAATCTCCTGCAGCATGGGTGAGGCCATCCCTAAAATACCGATCCCCGCCGTCACGTTCAGCCACAGCACCAGCCACAGCAGCCAGAACTGCGGCGTGCGCCAGGCTACGCTGACGTGTACCTGAACGGTGGAGTGCGCGCTCATCACTTTTAGCGCCTTCTCCCCGGCAGGATGCCAGCCCATCGGCGGCAGACGATAGCCGAAGGTACCGCAGAGCATAAACAGGGCATAGATGACCGACAGCGCCAGAACGCTCTGCCAGACGCCGTTACCCGTCGCGTCGGCGAAAAAATTCATCAACGCGTTTGCCAGAGGCGCCCCCACCAGCGCGCCGCCGCCAAAGCCCATTATCGCCATGCCGGCAGCCATTCCGCGCTTATCGGGGAACCAGCGCAGCAGGGTCGAGACCGGTGAAATATAGCCCAGCCCAAGGCCGACTCCGCCAATGACCCCGGCCCCCAGCCACAATAGCCAGAGCTGATGAAAATAGATGGCGACGCTTGAGAGCAGCAGCCCGCCGCACCAGCATAGCGTTGCGATGAAGCTCACCAGCCGCGGCCCGACCTTTTCCAGCCAGCTTCCCCACAGCGCCGCGGAGCAGCCGAGAAAGACAAAAAACAGCGTATAGGTCCAGCCCAGCAGCGAGATTTTCCAGTCGCATTCGCGGGTAAAAAGCTGCTGCCAGAAGGACATCGTGACCGGGCACTGCAGCGCCCCGCTGCCGCCCACCAGCTGCGACATCGGCAGCCAGAAAACGGAAAAACCGTAGGCCATCCCAATACAGAGATGCACCGCCAGCGCGGCCGGCGGCACCAGCCAGCGGTTAAATCCCGGTCGGGCGATAATGCGCGGTTTTGAAAACAAAGCGTGTCGTGAGGGTACGGATGAGGGAGCGATATTGTCATTGGTTTGCGCCATGTTCCTGTCCTTATCATGTTTGCTACCGGCCGCCGCGGCGGCCGAAGAGAACATCACAAGGCAAGAACGGTGCCATTCATCCCGTTAAGACTATGAAATGGCGACTGAAGCGAGCAAGCACGACGGCGGATCGCCCTGAACGTTGCGCTCAAAAAACGAACAAACCCAAATTCAGCAAATAGCGGCAACGCGGCGGGCGCCCGGTAGCGATTTTGATAACCGGACTCTCAGAGTGATACGCGGGGCGCTTTCAGCCCCTGCGGCCGGCGCTTTACAGCCCCACCAGCTCATATTTTTTAATCTTACGATACAGGGTGGCAATACCTATACCGAGTTCATCTGCCGCCTGCTTTTTATTGCTGTGGCGGGTTAACGCCTCGCGGATCATCTGCCTTTCCATCTCCTCCAGCGCCGTGACGCTCTCCTCTTCTCCCGGCATGCTCACCGGGAGGGCGGCACCGGACTCACGCTCGGCAAGCCTGGCGCCGCTGATGATATTGGGCGGCAGAAGCGAGGCGTCGATAACCTCCCCCGAGGGCACCACGTTGACCAGATACTCCATCAGATTGCTCAGCTCGCGAATATTTCCCGGCCAGCGATAGCCCTTCAGCATGGCAACCACCTCCGGAGCCACGCCGGGGTAGACCAGCTCAAGGCGCCGGGTATGCAGATGGAGAAAATAGTGGATCAGCAGCTCAATATCCTCCTGACGCTCCCGCAGCGGCGGCAGTCTGAGAGGGATCACGTTGAGTCGATAGTAGAGATCTTCGCGGAATTTACCGGCCACGATAAACTGCTCGAGATTTTGGTTAGTCGCCGAAATAATGCGGATATCGACGGGCACCGGATGGCTGGCGCCGACGGGCTGGATTTCGCGCGATTCAATCGCCCGCAGCAGCTTGGCCTGCAGCGTCAGGGGCATATCGCCAATCTCATCGAGGAACAGGGTGCCGTGGTTTGCCGCCTGGATAAGCCCGGTCTTGCCGTTCGCCGAGGCGCCGGTAAACGCGCCCTTGACGTAGCCGAAGAGCTCGCTTTCCAGCAGCTGGTCAGGGATGGCGGCGCAGTTAATGGCGATAAAAGGTTTGGCCTGACGATCGCTGAGCTTGTGTATCGCTCTGGCAACCACCTCTTTCCCGGTGCCGCTTTCGCCGGCAATCATGACGCTTGAGGGGCTGGGGGCGATGCGGCCGATCAGCTTTTTCAGCTGCCGCATCGGCCGACACTCTCCCACCATCTGCTCAATCTGTGGCTCCTCCGCCGAGGCGCTTAAATTCGAAGAGGAGTGCGATTGATGGAAGGCCATTAAAAACAGCCACTGGTCCTGAACCGCGTGCAGCTGGCCAATAATCATTTCGGTCTTGTTATCGAATGAGATCACGTGCTGCATATGGCCGCGCGTGAAATTATGCTCAAAGGTCAGCGGCCTGAAATTAATGAGCTGACCGATCATATTTCCCTGGTTCGCCCCGAGAATCTTTAACGCCGTGTGATTGGCAAATTTGACCTTCTGATCGTGACCGACAACCAGAACCCCCTGGTCCATATTTTCAATCATCGTTAAAAACATTTTCTGGATATTATCGCTGCCGCCCTGGTCCTCCAGCAGTCGCGAAACAAATATCGACGAAACGTGGCGGACATAATCGGAAAACTCGCGCAGGTTGTCATTAATACGTTCCTGCTGCTCGCAGGTTAATGCCACCAGGCTAATGACCCCTATGCACTGCTCCTGATAAATAACCGGGGTACCCAGAAAAGCTTTCTCTTTACAGCTATCTTTACTGGTACATCCTTTACACAGGGGATCGAAGCGGGAATGGGTGACCACCTTCTCTTTCTTTGTTTCAATAATGTAGCGCAAAAGTCGCGAATCTGTATTTAATTTGCGCCCCAGCGATTTGGCATATACGCCGGTCCCGGCAACCCGGCACAGCGTGTTATCAACAATTTCAACTTCGAGCTGAAGCACGCTGGATAGCATCCTCGCAAAGCGCTGGATGGTCGGCTGAATCTGCATCAAAACGGAAAATGTGTTAGAGGGCATCATAATAGACCTTTTATATCACTAACCAACTGAGATATCTGGGATATGTGATTGTTCTTATTCTTCGGCCATGATACTAACTCAGCCGCCAACAATATTTGACAGCGGCAGGTTTCTTTTTCACTCCTTGACGAAAATATGTAAGAAGTATCACATTTTCATATCAATATGAGAATTGAGGCGGCGTATTTATCACTTTGGTGGCTTTTTACGCCGCCGCCGGGGGTATATCTCTGCGGAGACTTAACCTGCTTTCGCCCACATCCGAATAAGACCGTCAAGTTATTATTACCCCCGATCGTCTGAAGCTATATTTCGTGACAACCCTCGCATAATTATCGCCACTTCCCCCTGTTACGCCCGAGGCTGAATGAACTGGCATGCTTATTGTTAGGAGAAATATAGCGCTGGCAGTCGCTATTGCGTCACCGCCCTTTTCCGACCGCACAGCAATCATTAAGCCGTCACTCACCCCAGGATTTAAAAAATGAAAACTGTTAACGACCTGATTAAGGATATCAACAAGCTAGATTCGCATCTTCATCAGAAGGACTTCCTGCTGACGTGGGAGCAGTCCCCGGATGAGCTAAAACAGGTGCTGGACGTTGCGGCGGCATTAAAAACCCTGCGCGCGGAAAATATCGCTACCAACGTATTTAACAGCGGTCTGGGCATTTCGGTTTTTCGTGACAACTCAACCCGCACGCGCTTTTCCTACGCCTCGGCGCTGAACCTGCTCGGCCTTGCGCAGCAGGACCTGGACGAGGGTAAATCGCAGATTGCCCACGGCGAAACCGTGCGTGAAACCGCCAACATGATCGCCTTCTGCGCGGACGCTATCGGCATCCGCGACGACATGTACCTTGGCGCCGGCAACGCCTATATGCGCGAGGTGGGCGAAGCGCTCGACGACGGCTATCGTCAGGGCGTGCTGCCCCAGCGTCCGGCGCTTATCAACCTGCAGTGCGATATCGATCACCCAACCCAGGCCATGGCCGACCTCGCCTGGCTGCGGGAGCATTTCGGCTCGCTAGAGGAACTCAAAGGCAAAAAAGTCGCCATGACCTGGGCCTACTCTCCGAGCTACGGTAAACCGCTCTCGGTCCCGCAGGGCATCATCGGCCTGATGACCCGCTTCGGTATGGATGTCACCCTCGCCCACCCGGAAGGCTACGATCTGATCCCCGACGTTATCGAAGTGGCCAAAAACAACGCCGAGGCCTCCGGCGGCAGCTTCCGCCAGGTCACCAGCATGGAAGAGGCCTTCAGGGATGCCGACATCGTCTACCCGAAATCCTGGGCGCCCTACAAGGTCATGGAAAAGCGCACCGAACTGCTGCGCGCCGAGGATCGCGACGGACTGAAGGCCCTGGAAGCCGCCTGCCTGGCGCAGAACGCAAATCATAAAGACTGGCACTGCACCGAAGAGATGATGGCGCAGACGAACGGCGGCGACGCGCTCTATATGCACTGTCTCCCCGCCGATATTACCGGCGTCTCCTGCGCCGAGGGCGAAGTCAGCGAAGCGGTCTTCGAAAAATACCGCATCGCCACCTATAAAGAAGCGAGCTGGAAGCCGTACATCATCGCCTCGATGATCCTCTGCCGTAAATATGCCAAACCCGGCCTGCTGCTGGAGCAGCTGCTGGACGAAGCGCAAAAACGAGTCAAATAACCCCTCAGGCCGGCCGCTGGCCGGCTCTCTCCCTCACGTCATGAAGGATAAGGAAAGAGTATGTCTGCTTTCTCATTGAAAATGGATATTGCCGATAATCGGTTTTTTAACGCCACGGGCTCGCCGCTTTTTTCTCGCCAGCAGGCGCAGCAGGCGCGCCGCTTCCATCAAAAAATCGCCGGCTATAAGCCCACGCCGCTGTACGCCCTCAACGACCTTGCCGACCTCTTTGGCCTCGGCAGGATTCTGGTTAAGGACGAATCGCAGCGCTTCGGCCTGAACGCCTTCAAGATGCTCGGCGGCGCCTGGGCCATTGCGCAGCTGCTGTGCGAAAAATATCGCCTGGATATCAACGAGTTTTCCTTCGACACGTTCAAGCCCGACATGACGGAGAAAATGACCTTCGCGACGACCACCGACGGCAACCACGGCCGCGGCGTGGCGTGGGCCGCGCAGCAGCTGGGGCAGAATGCGGTGATCTATATGCCAAAAGGATCGGCCCAGGAGCGCGTCGACGCCATCCGGCGGCTCGGCGCCGAATGCATCGTCACCGAAATGAACTATGACGATACCGTGCGCTTCACTCTGCAAACGGCACAGCAAAACGGCTGGGAGGTGGTGCAGGATACGGCCTGGGAAGGATATACCCGCATCCCGACCTGGATTATGCAGGGCTACGCCACCCTCGCCGACGAAGCGGTCGAGCAGATAGCGTCCATGGGCATTGCCCGCCCCACTCACGTGTTCCTGCAGGCCGGCGTCGGCGCCATGGCGGGAGGCGTGCTGGGCTACCTCGTGGACGCCTACGGCGCCAACAATTTGCATTCGGTGATTATCGAACCCGAGCTGGCCGACTGCATCTACCGCTCCGGCGTTAAGGGCCAAATCGTCAACGTCGGCGGCGAAATGGCCACCATCATGGCCGGCCTCGCCTGCGGCGAGCCCAATCCGCTGGGCTGGGAAATTCTGCGCAACTGCGCGACCCAGTTTATCTCCTGTCAGGACGCCGTCGCCGCCCTCGGGATGCGCGTGCTGGGTAATCCCATCGGCGGCGATCCGCGGGTGATTTCCGGCGAGTCCGGCGCCGTCGGGCTCGGGGTGCTGGCCGCCGTACATTTTCATCCCCAGCGCGAAGCGCTGATGCACAAGCTCAGGCTGGACAGCAACGCCGTCGTGCTGGTCATCAGCACCGAAGGCGATACCGACGTGAAGCACTACCGGGAAGTGGTCTGGGAAGGCAAACACCCGGCAGCACGATAGGCCTCAGCATACTTTTCAACTCATCCCGCGCGGCGGGAAAATCAGAACCGGAGAACCAAGCCATGGCTAAGCATATTCCATTCAAACTGATCCTCGAAAAAGCTAACCATTACCAGCAGGATATGACGCGTTTCTTACGCGATATGGTGGCCATACCCAGCGAAAGCTGCGACGAGAAGCGCGTCGTCCAGCGAATTAAAAAAGAGATGGAGAAGGTGGGTTTTGACAAAGTTGAAATCGACCCCATGGGCAACATCCTCGGCTATATCGGCCACGGCCCACGCCTGGTGGCAATGGACGCGCATATCGACACCGTGGGTATCGGCAATATCAAAAACTGGAATTTCGATCCCTATGAAGGCATGGAGACCGACGAGCTGATCGGCGGACGCGGCACCTCGGATCAGGAAGGCGGCATGGCCTCGATGGTGTATGCGGGAAAAATCATTAAGGACCTGGGCCTCGAGGATGACTATACCCTGCTGGTGACCGGCACCGTTCAGGAAGAGGACTGCGATGGCCTCTGCTGGCAGTACATCATCGAGCAGTCCGGCATTCGTCCCGAGTTCGTGGTCAGCACCGAGCCCACCGACTGCCAGATATACCGCGGCCAGCGCGGACGCATGGAGATCCGAGTGGACGTCCAGGGGGTCAGCTGCCACGGCTCGGCGCCGGAGCGCGGCGATAACGCGATTTTCAAAATGGGGCCGATTCTTAACGAACTGCAGGAGCTCTCCCAACGCCTGGGCAATGACGACTTCCTCGGCAAAGGCACCCTAACCGTTTCGGAAATCTTCTTTACCTCACCAAGCCGCTGCGCGGTTGCCGACAGCTGCGCCGTCTCCATCGACCGCCGCCTGACCTGGGGAGAGACCTGGGAAGGCGCGCTGGACGAAATCCGCGCCCTGCCGGCGGTACAAAAAACGGGGGCGGTGGTATCGATGTACAACTACGACCGCCCTTCCTGGACAGGCCTGGTCTACCCCACCGAGTGCTACTTCCCAACCTGGAAAGTGGAGGAGAACCACTTTACCGTCCAGGCGCTCAGCAACGCCTATGAGGGCCTGTTTGGCAAAGCGCCGGTGGTCGATAAGTGGACGTTCTCGACCAACGGCGTGTCGATCATGGGCCGCCACGGGATCCCGGTCATTGGCTTTGGCCCCGGCAAAGAGCCGGAAGCCCACGCCCCGAATGAAAAAACCTGGAAATCGCATCTCGTGACCTGTGCCGCAATGTATGCCGCCATCCCGCTGAGCTGGCTGGCAACAGAATAATGATTATCCGCAATACCTCCCGCCGCCAGCGACGGGAGTCTGGAGCCTTTTATGCGCGTACTGATTAAAAATGGCATCGTCGTCAACGCTGACGGCCAGGCAAAACAGGACCTGCTGATTGAAAACGGCTTAATCAGTCAGCTGGCGGCAGACCTCGCCGTGGAGCAGCCCTGCGAAATAATTGACGCCGAGGGATGCTACGTGATGCCTGGGGGCGTGGACGTCCACACGCATTTTAATATTGATACCGGACTCGCCCGCAGCTGCGATGATTTTTTCACCGGCACCCGCGCCGCCGCCTGCGGGGGCACAACAACCATTATCGATCATATGGGCTTCGGGCCAGCCGGCTGCCGGCTGCGCCACCAGCTTGAGGCCTACCACGGCTACGCCGCCTACAAAGCAACCATCGACTACGGCTTTCACGGCGTGATCCAGCATATCAACCACGCCATTCTTGATGAGATCCCGCTGATGGTTGAGGCGGGGATCAGCAGCTTTAAGCTCTATCTCACCTACCAGTACAAGCTTAACGATGACGAGGTTCTTCAGGCGCTAAAGCATCTGCATCAAGCCGGAGCGCTCACCACCGTCCACCCGGAAAACGATGCCGTGATTGCGCAAAAGCGCGCCGAATTTCTCGCCGCCGGCAAAACCGCGCCGCGCTACCACGCCCTGAGCCGTCCGCCGGAGTGCGAGGCCGAAGCCATCGCCAGGATGATCAACCTGGCCCAGCTTGCCGGCAACGCCCCGCTGTATATCGTGCACCTCTCTAACGGGCTGGGGCTCGACTATCTGCGCCTTGCCCAGACGCGCCGGCAGCCGGTTTGGGTCGAAACCTGCCCGCAGTATCTGCTGCTCGACGAGCGCTGCTACGAGCGCGACGACGCGCTGCAGTTTCTGCTCAGCCCGCCGCTGCGCAACGCCCGCCACAACGACGCGCTGTGGTGCGGCATCGCCGATGGCGCCATTGACGTGGTGGCAACCGACCACTGCGCCTTCCCCATGGCCCAGCGACAGCAGCTATCCGGCGGCGACTTCAGCCGCTGTCCCAACGGCCTGCCCGGCGTTGAGAACCGCCTGCTGCTGCTGTTTTCGCACGGCGTGATGAGCGGCAGGATCTCGCCGGAGCGCTTCGTATCGCTCGTCAGCGCCACTCCGGCCAGGCTCTTTGGTCTCTGGCCGCGAAAAGGCGTGCTGGCGCCCGGCGCGGATGCCGATGTGGTCATTATCGACCCGCGGCGAACCACCACCATCCGCCACGAGCAGCTCCACGACAACGCCGACTACTCGCCGTGGGAGGGGTTTATTTGCCAGGGCGCCATCCGCCAGACGCTGTCTCATGGCCGGGTGATTTTCAGCCACGGCACCTTTACCGGCAGTGCCGGGCAAGGCCGATTTATACGCCGTAACCCTTTTTCAGCCGCGCCGGATTTCGCGCGCGACGCACGCTTTTAAAGAGAGGAATGGATGAGTAAGAAAATTGTTCTCGCCCTCGGCGGCAACGCCTTAGGGGACGATCTTGCCGGACAGATGCAGGCGGTGACGCAAACCGCGCAGGCCATTGTTGACCTTATTGCCCAGGGGCATCAGGTCGTGGTGACCCACGGCAACGGCCCGCAGGTCGGGATGATCAATCTGGCCTTCGAAGCCGCCGCCAAAACCGAGGCCCATACCCCGATGCTGCCGATGTCGGTCTGCGTCGCCCTCAGCCAGGGATACATTGGCTACGATCTGCAAAATGCGCTGCGCGAGGCGCTGCTCGCCCGCGGAATGTCGGTTCCGGTCGCCACGGTGATCACCCAGGTGGAGGTTGACGCCGCCGATGAGGCCTTCCGCGATCCGAGCAAGCCCATCGGTTCATTCTTCAGCGCAGCGGAGGCCAAAGTCCTGACCCGCCAGGGCTACACGCTGAAAGAGGATGCCGGGCGAGGCTATCGGCGGGTGGTAGCCTCGCCGGAGCCCGTCGATATTATCGAAAAAGAGACGGTGAAGGCGCTGATGGATGCCGGACAGGTGGTGATTACCGTCGGCGGCGGCGGTATTCCGGTGGTCCGCGAGGGGAACCACCTGCGCGGGGTGAGCGCGGTCATCGATAAGGACCGGGCCAGCGCCAGGATCGCCGCCACGATCGATGCCGATATGCTGATTATCCTTACCGCGGTGGAAAAAGTGGCCATCAACTTTGGTCAGCCCAATCAGCAGTGGCTGGATCGGCTCTCGCTGAGCGATATCGACCGCTTTATTGCCGAAGGTCATTTCGCCAAAGGCTCCATGCTGCCGAAAGTTGAGGCCGCTGCGGCCTTTGCCCGCTCCCGGCCGGGGCGCCGGGCCTTAATTACCATGCTGAGCAAGGCCCGGGAAGGGATAGAAGGCAAAACGGGAACCCTGATTGAAGGCTAGCCCGAACCCCTCGCGGCTCTCGCGAGGGGTTCGCATCATGCGGTCTCCAGCTTTTTCTGTCCCTCACTATCCTGATATGCGGGCATCATCAGGCCGCCGGGAGCCTGGTTTTTGATCTGCAGGATCTCGGCCAGGACGCTGACCGCAATCTCGTGCGGCGTTTCGGCGCCAATGTTGTAGCCCACCGGCGCATGGAGACGCGCAATATGCTCTTCCGCCACGCCGCTCTCCCGCAGCTGGCGTAAAAATACCTGCACCTTGCGGCGGCTGGCCAGCAGCCCGAGCCAGGCCACCGGCCGGTCGATCAGCTTATCCAGCGCTTCCCGGTCCTTATTATTCGTGGCGATAAGGACAAAATCATCAGCACCCACCGCCAGCCGTTCAACGGCCGCGGCAAAGCTTTCGGCGTGCACAAGCCGGGCGGTCGGCGGAAACAGCTGCGGATCGAGGCTGGCAGAATGGATATCGGTGACGACAATATCAAACCCAAGCAGCGACGCGCCCTGCGCCACGGCGCGATTGACGTGCCCGCCCCCGATCAGCACCAGCCGCGGCCGCTGGCAGTGGACGCTGATAAACACCGACATCGCCCCGCCGCAGTCGGAACCTACGGCATCCGTACCGCTGCGCGCCATCCGACCGTGAAACATGCGCGAGGCCTTTTCCGCCATCGCCTCCAGCGCTTCATCGATGACCTTACGTTCGACCATCCCGCCGCCGATGGTGCCGATAATAGTTCCATCAGCGCGGATCAGCATCTGCGCGGAGTGTCTGGGCGTTGAGCCACGGCTCTCGACAATCTGCGCCAGCGCAAACGGGCAGTTCTGTGCTTCAAGCCTCGCGGCTTCTGAGAAAATATTCATAACAACCTCAATGGCAATTCCGGTGGTCAGCCCGGGCGGGCCGGGTCCTGTACTCTGTACTGCGTCATCTGCGGGCTGGCCGCGTTTTCTCACTTTGAGACTGCTGATGTCACCCTCTTCGGCGACATCCTGCCGGCGGGCCTGCAGCGGCGGACGGCGTTGACGGCAGCGGCCTAACGCTACGGTGGAATATGCAAGGTTCATGCTCAGCCGCGCCTTTTAGGCCAGATTCGTGAACCGGGTCGCGGAAGCGGGGTCAGGCGGACGGCTTTATTTGCCGGCGGCGCGTCCTTGATTCATTTAGCGGATTCATGTGGCGAAATAGTTTGCCCGTTTAATAATAAAGCCGCACGGCAAACGTTATCATTGTGATAGCTCGCCGATAATTTTTAACGCTATTCCCCCCGCACGTTATTGAGTGATTTTAATTCTCATTTAAACAGGCGCTCCCACGGCAATAACCGTCGTCAACTTTAGAGTTCCTTCACAAATTCATGCCTAATCCTGCCGCCGGTTAAATAACTGGTGCGAATGTTGCTGTTCCTTTCCCATCCGCCGGAATGAATACGCCGCACGCTATTTTTTCTACCGAGCAGACAGCCTTGAAAATAGCGCGCGCGTACCGGCAACGTTGATCGCATACATGAATCTAAGGAGAGGGTTATGGGTGATATTATGCGTCCCGTCCCGTTTGAGGAACTTTTGACGCGTATTTTCGATGAATACCAGCAGCACCGTTCAATATTCGGCATTCCGCAACAGCAGTTTTATATCCCGGTAACGTCGAGGCGCCTGAACGTATTTGGTGAAAGCTGCGCCACGCCCATCGGCCCCGCCGCCGGGCCGCACACCCAGCTGGCGCAAAATATCATTACCTCATGGCTCACCGGCGGGCGTTTTATTGAACTGAAAACCGTACAGATCCTCGACCGCCTTGAGCTGGAAAAACCCTGTATCGACGCCGAGGACGAATGTTTTAACACCGAGTGGTCCACCGAATTTACCCTGCTCAAAGCCAGGGATGAATATCTGAAAGCCTGGTTCATCCTCCACCTTCTGGAGGAGATATTCCCCTTCACGCCGTCAAAATCCGGCAAGTCGTTTATTTTTAATATGAGCGTCGGCTATAACCTCGACGGTATTAAGCAGCCGCCGATGCAGCAGTTTATCGACAATATGATCGATGCCGCCTGTGATCCTAAATTCGCTCAGTATCGCGATACGCTCTCCCGCTGGACGCAGAGCGACCGCTTTGCGATCGGCAATCAGCTGGAGGATATTCGTCCGCAGCTGGCGACGCTGGCCCAGCGCATCCCGAGCCGGCTGGTGAGCGGCGTCACGCTCTCCACCATGCACGGCTGTCCGCCCGATGAAATTGAGGCCATCTGCCGCTATATGCTGGAAGAGAAAGGGCTGAATACCTTTGTGAAGCTCAACCCGACGCTGCTTGGCTACCCGCGCGTGCGCGAAATCCTCGATACCTGCGGCTTTAGCTACATCGGCCTGAATGAAGAGTCCTTTGACCACGATCTGAAAATCGACCAGGCGCTGGAGATGCTGCACCGCCTGATGGCGCTGGCGAAGGAGCGCAAGCTGGGTTTCGGCGTCAAGCTGACCAACACCCTTGGGACGATCAATCGCAAAGGGGCGCTTCCCGGCGATGAGATGTATATGTCCGGCCGCGCGCTCTTCCCTCTCGCCATCAACGTAGCCGCCCTGCTGTCCCGCGAATTTGACGGCAGGCTGCCTATCTCCTACTCCGGCGGCGCCAGCCAGCTGACAATCCGCGAGATATTTGAAACCGGGATCCGCCCGATTACCATGGCCACCGACCTGCTAAAACCGGGCGGCTATCTGCGGCTAAGCGCCTGCATGCGCGAGCTGGAGCAGGCCAGCGGCTGGGATTTACAGCAGGTGGACGTCCCGCGCCTCAGCGCGCTGGCCGAAAAAGCCATCAGCATGGAGTACACCCAGAAGCACTGGAAATCGCCGGACCGCATCGAGGTCCCAGAGCCGCTGCCGCTCACCGACTGCTACGTCGCGCCCTGCGTGAGCGCCTGCGCGATTAAGCAGGATATCCCGGAGTATATTCGCCTGATGGGCGAGCAGCGCTATGCCGACGCGCTGGAGCTTATCTATCAGCGTAACGCCCTGCCGGCGATTACCGGCCATATTTGCGATCATCAGTGCCAGAGCAACGGGACCCGCCTCGACTACCCCAGTTCG
>NZ_JAQGFU010000065.1:0-22723 GCF_030078455.1 Klebsiella sp. Ech2A
AATTGTGGTTATCATGGTGCATATCTACGCCGCCCTGTGGGTGAAAGGCACCATTACCGCGATGGTGGAAGGTTGGGTTACCAAAACATGGGCGAAGAAACATCACCCGCGCTGGTATCGCGAAGTCCGCCAGAAACAGGAAAAAAAGACTGAATGAGTATTCGCATAATCCCGCAAGATGAGCTGGGTTCGAGCGAGAAACGCACGGCGGAATATATTCCGCCGCTACTGTTCCCCAGGCTAAAAAATCTTTATAACCGCCGCGCCGAGCGCCTGCGCAAGCTGGCGGAGAGCAACCCGCTGGGCGACTACCTGCGCTTTGCCGCGCTGATCGCCCACGCTCAGGAAGTGGTGCTGTACGACCATCCGCTGCAGATGGATTTGACGGCCCGCCTCAAAGAGGCGAATGCCCAGGGCAAACCGCCGCTGGATATTCACGTCCTGCCGCGCGATAAGCACTGGCACAAGCTGCTGCATTCGCTTATCGCCGAGCTGAAGCCGGAGATGAGCGGCCCGGCGCTGGCGGTCATCGAAAATCTGGAAAAAGCGTCCGAACAGGAGCTTGAGCTGATGGCGAGCGCGCTTTTCGCCTCCGACTTTGCTTTGGTCAGCAGCGATAAGGCCCCGTTTATCTGGGCCGCGCTGTCGCTTTACTGGGCGCAGATGGCGAGCCTGATCCCCGGTAAAGCCCACGCCGAGTACGGTGAGCAGCGTCAGCACTGCCCGGTTTGCGGCTCGATGCCGGTCTCCAGCATGGTGCAAATCGGTACCACTCAGGGGCTGCGCTACCTGCACTGCAATCTGTGCGAAACCGAATGGCACGTCGTGCGCGTCAAGTGCAGCAACTGCGAACAGAGCCGCGATTTGAACTACTGGTCGCTGGATAACGAGCAGGCGGCGATCAAGGCCGAAAGCTGCGGCGACTGCGGGACCTACCTGAAGATTATGTATCAGGAAAAAGATCCCAACGTCGAAGCCGTCGCTGACGATCTGGCCTCGCTGGTGCTGGACGCCCATATGGAGCAGGAAGGTTTTGCCCGCAGCTCTATCAACCCGTTTATGTTCCCGGGTGAAGGCGAGTAAAAAGTAGCTGATGGCCGGGTAGCGCAGGTTGCCCGGCCAGCCACCAGGCCGCACAGGCCGAAGCCTCACCGAGGTTATCCGCGCCCTTTTGTACGCCATCTCCCCGCTCCAGCCCCAAATAATCCCGTGTTCATCCGCCATAAACCAGGCTATAAAGCTGTATATCCATACAGAAAAAAGGAGTGAGAGATGACGCTGGAAAAAAGCATTAACCGCCTGGTGGATGAGTTTATCGCAGCGGGCTGCCCCTCTTCGCGGGAGCAGAATATTGATGACCGGAGAGCGGGCTACGTGGCCAGCGCGGCGCTGGCCGGCGCGCCTGAAACCCGCGTGCAGGTCGAGGATATCGCCTTAGAAGGCATGACCTTTCGCGTGGTATCGCCGCTCGATGCCGAGAGCGTGCTGCCTACCGTTATCTACTATCACGGCGGCTGCTTTATCAGCGGCGGATTCGCTACCCACGATCGGCAGCTTCGGCAGCTGGCGTATGAGAGCCGCTGTCGGGTCATCGCCGTGCAGTACCGGCTGGCGCCCGAACATACCTTCCCTGCCGCACATGACGATGCGCAGCGCGGTGCCGACATTATCCACCGCCACGCCGGGCGGCTGGGGGTCGATACCTCACGCATCACGCTTGCCGGAGACAGCGCCGGCGGCCATCTGGCCCTGGTTACCGCCCTGCGGCTGAAAGCCGCGGCAGAGTGGCAGCCCGCGCAGCTAATCCTGATTTACCCGATGCTGGACGCCACCGCCCGCTCGGCAAGCTACGTCAGCAACGGCGAAGATTACCTCATCACCCGGGATACGCTGCTGAGCGGCTACGAGATCTATCTCTCGTCGACCGATTTTTCCCACCCGGAGGCGAGCCCGCTGTGGCGAGAAGACTTCAGCGGCCTGCCGCCGGTGCATATTATTACCGCAGAGTACGACCCGCTGCGCGATGAAGGTGAAGCGTTATATCGCCGGCTGCTCGGGCAGAACGTCAAGTGCAGCGCGCAGCGCTATCTCGGGGTGATTCACGGCTTCTTTCAGCTTGGAGGGATCAGCCCGGCAGCGCGGGACGCTATGCGGGATATCGCCTGGCGAAGCGGTTCACCAGGCGCCGCATAAGGCAGGAGAGGCGGGCTACTCTTCTTCGTTGCCGCCCTCTTCGTACGAGCCAAACGGCTTGGCGGGCAGAACGATATAAATGCCTTCAAAAACGGCACCCAGGTTCTCATCGCCAAACAGCTCAACCTGCAGCTGAACCCGCGCCTTTCGGCCGCGAGCGAGGCGGTCAAGATCGCCGCTTAAGGAGCCGAGGTCCGCCACCGCGCTCGGGCGGCCGCTAATCGGCTGGCTGTAGCGGATATGCGCGTCGGCGAGGATAATCGTTCCGCCGAGGTGCCGCTCGCGCAGCATCAGCCAGATAAGCCCCCAGCCGGTGAGGGTTGCCAGGGAAAAGAGGCTCCCGGCAAACAGCGTGTGGTGCGGATTCTGGTTGCCGGCTTCCGGCATGGTGGTGATGAATTTTTTCCCGGTGTACTGCTGAATGCGCACGCCCATTTTTTCGCTGAGCGGAATGTGCTGATACCAGGCCTGCTGCAGCTGTCCGCACCAGTCGCCGCGGTGAAGAATATCGTCCAGCGAGGCAATCGGCTTGATCATCAGGAAATGGCGGATAGGCGTGGTGGTTGGCGTGGTTATCTCGCCCTGGTTAACGAACCCCAGCTTGGCGAAGAAATCCACCGCGTCCTCGCGGGCGCTGCAGGTTACGCGCTTCACCCCTTCCTGGCGCGCCACCGACTCCAGGGTCATCGCCATTAGGGTCCCGAGCCCTTTATCCTGTACGGAAGGGTGCACCGCCATAAAGCGAATGGAGGCCTCATTTTCGGCGTTCACGTACAGCCGCCCCACGGCGACCAAATTGCCGTCCTCATCGACCACCATCTGATGATGCGCCATGGCGTCCCAGGCATCGCGCTCCGACCCTTTTGGCTGATGCAGCGGCTTACGCAGCATCTCCCAGCGGAACTGATAGTAGCTCTCTAACTCTTCTTCTGTTTGCGGTACACGAAGGTGATACATAGCTGTACTCTCTTTTGTTGCCCGCAGCCTTCCCGGAAGCTGACTCATACCTGTAACCAGAAGGTGACAGGGCCATCATTGACCAGCGAGACCTGCATATCCGCAGCGAATCTCCCGGTCTGTGTGTGCATTTCCTGCTGGCGACAGCGCGCGACGAAATAGTCGTACAGCGCCTCAGCGGCATCGGGCGCGGCGCCTTTTGAGAAGCCCGGGCGCATGCCGCGCTCGGTATCCGCCGCCAGCGTAAACTGGGAAACTACCAGCACGCTGCCGCCGGCCTGCTGGACGTTAAGATTCATTTTCCCTTCCGCATCGCTAAAGATGCGGTAGCCGAGTACGCGTTCGCAGAGGCGGTTGGCCTTCTGCTCGTCGTCATCTTTCTCGACCCCTAGCAGCACCAGAAGCCCCGGACCGATTTCGCCCGTCACCTCGCCCTCCACGGTAACGCTGGCACGGGATACGCGTTGAATTAATGCAATCATGGTTGTTCTGTTTCTTCTTTTTTTAGTTTGCGGTATTCCTCGAGAGTGACAGTAATTTCGGCCCCAAGCAAGACGATACACCACGTCCAGTACACCCAAACAAACAAAAGGGGCACCACGGCTATGACGCCATAAATCAGCTGGTACGACGGAAAGGCGGTGATATACAGGGCAAACGCTTTTTTACCGGCCTCAAACAGCAGCGCGGCCACCAGCGAACCAATCAGCGCGTCGCGATTTCGCACCTGCGTCGTCGGGACAATGCTGTAAAGCAGCCAAAACGCCGCCCACGATAGAACCAGCGGGAAGATGCGCAGCACGTCATCAATGACGCTATTGAGCTCGCTGGCCCAGCGCAGCGACAGCAGGTATGAGCTGATCGCCAGGCTCGCCCCCGCCAGTAAGGGTCCGAGGGTAAGGATCATCCAGTAGACCGCAAAAGAGTAAATTTTTGGCCTGGCGCGCGGGCTGCGCCATATGGTATTCAGCGCGCTATCTATCGAATACATCAGCAGCAGCGACGTCACGATCAGCCCACAGGCGCCGACCGCCGTCATTCGGCTGGAGTTCGCGACAAACTGCTCGATATAGCGCTGAATGACGTCCCCCGTCGCCGGGATAAAGTTGGCAAAGATGAAGTGGCGTATCTGCCCGCTCACTTCAGAAAACATGGGAAAGGCGGAGAAAAGCGCGAACACCACGGCAATCAGCGGCACCAGCGCGAGTAACGACACGTAGGCAAGATTCCCTGCCAGCGTCGTCATATTGTCTTCATCAATCCGGCGCCACAGCAGCTTTAGCCAGGCCAGCAGCGGACGGCAGCGACGCTTTGCTTTTTGATGAACGGTTTTTAACATAATCATTGCGCAAAGTAGTCGGGGATAGTCTCCTTTCCGGTCACCAAAATGCTGGTTATTCCCAGCCGGTTCGCGCCAGCGATATTCTCGGCATTATCGTCAAAGAAGACCGTATCGGCAGCGGAAAATCCCTCCTGCTGCAGAACGCTTTGGTAGATCCGCTCCTCGGGCTTACGCATTCCCATCTCCTGCGAAAGATAGATATGGTCGGCCGCGGCGCGCACCTGCGGATATTCATCTGGCCAGAAAGTGGTGTGCAGGCGGTTGGTATTCGATAGCACGACGACGCGGTGTCCCTGCTCGCGTAGCTTGTGCATAATCGCGATGACCTCCGGGCGCAGCGCGACAAATACGGCCTGCCAGCCGTGGGAAAACTGCTCATAGCTCAGCGCCATATTCATCTCATGACACATCGCTTCAGCGAAGGCTTCGTCGCTGATTTCACCGCGCTCGTGCAGGCGAAACGCCTCACCCATGGTGAAGTGCTGCTTCAGCGTCGCCAGCGGAATGCGGCTTAAATCACTCCACGTCCCGAGTACCCGGTTAAAGTCGATGTCGACAATCACATTACCTAAATCAAAGATATAGAGCATGGCCCTCTCCTTTTGCACCGTGGAAAATTAACTGTAGCGGGAAAGGCGAGGTTTGACTACGAGGTGGGTGCCTGGGAGACAAAAAAGAAACCCCGCCATTAAGGCGGGGTTTAGATATCAACGGACGGCGAGAATTAGTCTTCTTTCGCACCGCGCATAGCGCGTTTACGATCGTTCTCGGTCAGGTGACGTTTACGGATACGGATAGACTGCGGAGTCACTTCTACCAGTTCGTCGTCATCGATGAACTCCAGAGCCTGCTCCAGGGTCATCTTGATCGGCGGAACCAGAACCGTGGCTTCGTCAGTACCGGACGCACGCATGTTGGTCAGTTTCTTACCGGTCAGGCAGTTTACGGTCAGGTCGTTAGAACGGCTGTGAATACCGATGATCTGGCCTTCGTACACTTCTGCACCGTGACCCAGGAACAGCTTACCGCGATCCTGCAGGCTGAACAGGGCGAAAGCAACCGCTTTACCCTGACCGTTGGAGATCAGTACGCCGTTGTTACGCTGACCAACTTCACCCGGACGAACGTCGTCGTAGTGGCTGAAGGTGGAGTACAGCAGACCGGTACCGGAGGTCATGGTCATGAACTCAGAACGGAAGCCGATCAGACCACGGCTTGGGATCACGTAGTCAAGACGTACGCGGCCTTTACCGTCTGGATTCATGTTTTTCAGGTCGCCTTTACGCTCGCCCAGCGCCTGCATCACGGAACCCTGATGCTGCTCTTCAACGTCCAGCGTAACGTTTTCGAACGGCTCTTGCTTGCGGCCGTCGATTTCGCGGAAGATAACTTTCGGACGGGAAACCGCCATTTCGAAACCTTCACGACGCATATTTTCAATCAGTACGGACAAGTGCAGCTCACCGCGGCCGGAAACGCGGAATGCGTCAGCGTCTTCGGTTTCTTCAACGCGCAGCGCCACGTTGTGGACCAGCTCTTTGTTCAGACGGTCGAGAATCTGACGAGAGGTCACATACTTCCCTTCTTTACCGCAGAACGGAGAGGTGTTGACGTTGAAGAACATGGTAACGGTCGGCTCATCAACGGACAGCGCCGGCAGCGCTTCAACATTCTGCGGATCGCAGATGGTGTCGGAGATGTTCAGCTCGCCCAGGCCGGTGATCGCGATGATATCGCCCGCTTCGGCGATGTCGCTGTCGATACGTTCCAGACCCAGATGGGTCAGCACTTTACCGACTTTACCGTTACGAGTTTTGCCTTCGCTATCGATGATAGTGACCTGCTGGTTCGGCTTCACTTTGCCGCGTTTGATGCGGCCGATACCGATAACGCCAACATAGTTGTTGTAGTCCAGCTGGGAGATCTGCATCTGCAGCGTACCGTCCAGATCGACGTTCGGTGCCGGAACGTGGTCAACGATCGCCTGATACAGCGGAGTCATATCTTCAGCCATATCTTCGTGGTCCAGACCCGCGATACCGTTCAGCGCAGATGCGTAAACGATAGGGAAGTCCAGCTGCTCATCAGTTGCGTCGAGGTTAACGAACAGATCGAAGACCTGATCGACAACCCAGTCAGGGCGTGCGCCCGGACGGTCAACTTTGTTGATGACCACGATCGGCTTCAGGCCGTGGGCAAAGGCTTTCTTGGTGACGAAGCGCGTTTGCGGCATCGGACCGTCAAAGGCATCAACCACCAGCAGCACAGAATCAACCATGGACATAACACGCTCAACTTCACCTCCGAAGTCGGCGTGCCCAGGGGTATCAACGATGTTGATACGGTAATCATTCCATTTGATTGCGGTGTTTTTCGCGAGGATGGTAATCCCACGCTCTTTCTCCAAATCGTTGGAGTCCATCACACGCTCTTGTGTTTCGGCACGTGCATCGAACGTACCGGATTGCTGGAGCAGCTTGTCGACCAGGGTAGTTTTACCATGGTCAACGTGCGCGATGATGGCGATGTTACGCAGATTTTCGATCACAAACTTTGCCTCAGGCATTAGAAATAGCGCGTTATTGTACACGTAATAAGCGAAGGACTGAACAGGATCACAAACATCCTCCGCAAACAAGTATTGCAGAGTTTCTTTGTGATCGCTTTCACGGAGCGATAAAAGGGCACCGTAACAAAAACTGCACCAAAATGGTGCTCAATGTTCACACTGAAGCACTATTTTGGTGCATTATTCCTATCATGGTGCAGTTCTTTTGCACTATGGTGCGCATGATACAGCGTTTTACATAGCATTTAAAAGTTGGCACAGATTTCGCTTTATCTATTTTAAGGCAACAACGCCACTTTAAGTAGTAAAAAAGTTTTCGTTACCACGACGACAATGACCAATCCGGGAGAGTTTAAGTATGTCCGCTGAACACGTTTTGACGATGCTGAACGAGCACGAAGTGAAGTTTGTCGATCTGCGCTTCACCGATACCAAAGGTAAAGAACAGCACGTCACAATTCCTTCTCATCAGGTTAATGCCGAATTCTTCGAAGAAGGCAAAATGTTTGATGGCTCCTCGATTGGTGGCTGGAAAGGTATTAACGAATCTGACATGGTTCTGATGCCGGATGCGACCACCGCGCTGATCGACCCGTTCTACGAAGAACCGACGCTGATCATCCGCTGCGATATCCTGGAACCAGGCACCCTGCAGGGCTACGACCGCGACCCGCGCTCCATCGCGAAACGCGCTGAAGAGTACCTGCGTTCTACCGGCCTGGCAGATACCGTACTCTTCGGGCCAGAGCCAGAGTTCTTCCTGTTCGATGACGTCCGCTTTGGCGCTTCTATCTCCGGTTCCCACGTGGCTATCGACGATATCGAAGGCGCATGGAACTCCTCCACCAAATACGAAGGTGGCAACAAAGGTCACCGTCCTGGCGTGAAAGGCGGCTACTTCCCGGTTCCGCCGGTTGACTCCTCTCAGGACATCCGCTCTACCATGTGTATGATCCTGGAAGAGATGGGCCTGGTAGTTGAAGCTCACCACCACGAAGTCGCGACTGCTGGTCAGAACGAAATCGCTACCCGCTTCAACACCATGACCAAAAAAGCGGACGAAATTCAGATCTACAAATACGTTGTGCACAACGTTGCTCACCGCTTTGGTAAAACCGCGACCTTTATGCCAAAACCAATGTTTGGCGATAACGGTTCCGGCATGCACTGCCACATGTCCCTGTCCAAGAACGGCGTAAACCTGTTCTCTGGTGACAAATATGCTGGCCTGTCCGAGCAAGCGCTGTTCTACATCGGCGGCGTAATCAAACACGCTAAAGCGATTAACGCCCTGGCTAACCCGACCACCAACTCCTACAAGCGTCTGGTCCCGGGTTACGAAGCACCGGTTATGCTGGCTTACTCTGCCCGTAACCGTTCTGCCTCTATCCGTATTCCGGTGGTCACTTCTCCGAAAGCGCGTCGTATCGAAGTGCGCTTCCCGGACCCGGCTGCCAACCCGTACCTGTGCTTCGCTGCGCTGCTGATGGCTGGTCTTGACGGTATCAAGAACAAAATCCATCCGGGCGAAGCCATGGACAAAAACCTGTATGACCTGCCGCCGGAAGAAGCGAAAGAGATCCCACAGGTTGCTGGCTCTCTGGAAGAAGCACTGAACGCGCTGGATGCTGACCGTGAGTTCCTGACCGCGGGTGGCGTATTCACCAACGACGCTATCGATGCCTACATCGCCCTGCGTATTGAAGAAAACGACCGCGTACGCATGACTCCGCACCCGGTTGAGTTCGAGCTGTACTACAGCGTCTAATTTTGCTGTAAATCCTCGGTATTCCGTGTTGTGGCGTGGGGTACCAGGGATATTTTGTTGCCGTGGAAACTTTCAGCCCATCTCAGGATGGGCTTTTTTCTCCACCAACATGCTGATCTTATGCGCTTTTTACTTATAAAAAGCTATACTGCACTAAAATAGTGCACTCTTTTCAGGAGACTGTCAGATGGCAACAGGCACTCAGCCCGATGCTGGGCAGATCCTTAACTCTTTAATCAACAGCATCTTATTGGTCGATGACGACCTGGCGGTGCACTACGCGAACCCGGCGGCGCAGCAGCTGCTGGCCCAAAGTTCGCGCAAGCTGTACGGCACGCCACTCCCCGAGCTGTTGAGCTACTTTTCGCTGAATATCGGTCTGATGCAGGAGAGCCTGCAGGCGGGCCAGGGCTTTACCGACAACGAAGTCACCCTGGTGATCGATGGCCGCTCGCATATCCTGTCCTTAACCGCACAGCGCCTGCCTGAAGGGCAAATCCTGCTGGAAATGGCGCCCATGGATAACCAGCGGCGTCTGAGCCAGGAGCAGCTGCAGCACGCGCAGCAAATCGCGGCGCGTGATTTAGTCCGCGGTCTGGCCCACGAGATTAAAAATCCGCTGGGTGGCCTGAGGGGCGCGGCGCAGCTGTTGAGCAAAGCGTTACCCGATCCGGCGCTGATGGAATACACCAACGTCATCATTGAGCAGGCCGACCGCTTGAGAAACCTGGTCGATCGCCTGCTGGGACCGCAGCACCCCGGAATGCACGTTACCGAAAGCATTCATAAAGTCGCTGAGCGGGTGGTGAAGCTGGTGTCGATGGAGCTGCCGGATAACGTCAAGCTTACCCGTGATTACGACCCTAGCCTGCCGGAGCTGGCGCACGACCCGGACCAAATTGAACAGGTCCTGCTGAATATCGTACGCAATGCGCTGCAGGCGCTGGGGCCAGAAGGCGGAGAAATTATTCTGCGCACCCGTACCGCCTTCCAGCTGACGCTGCATGGCGTACGCTACCGTCTCGCCGCGCGCATTGATGTGGAGGACAACGGCCCGGGAATTCCGTCCCATTTACAGGATACGCTTTTTTATCCCATGGTCAGCGGTCGCGAAGGCGGTACCGGTCTGGGGCTTTCCATTGCCCGCAGTCTTATCGATCGACACTCCGGCAAAATTGAATTTACCAGTTGGCCAGGGCATACCGAATTCTCGGTATTCCTGCCTATTCGGAAGTAGAGGTGTTTATGCAACGAGGGATAGCCTGGATCGTTGATGACGATAGCTCCATCCGTTGGGTGCTTGAACGCGCGCTCACCGGGGCAGGCTTGAGTTGTACAACGTTTGAAAGCGGCAACGAGGTGCTTGATGCACTCACCACCAAAACCCCGGATGTACTGCTGTCTGATATTCGGATGCCGGGGATGGATGGGCTCGCGCTGCTGAAACAAATTAAGCAACGCCATCCGATGCTTCCGGTCATCATAATGACCGCGCATTCGGATCTGGATGCGGCAGTAAGCGCCTATCAGCAGGGGGCCTTTGATTATCTGCCGAAACCTTTTGATATTGATGAAGCCGTGGCGCTGGTTGACCGCGCTATCAGCCACTATCAGGAGCAGCAGCAGCCGCGAAATGCGCCGATAAACAGCCCAACGGCCGATATCATCGGTGAAGCGCCGGCGATGCAGGATGTTTTTCGCATTATCGGCCGCCTGTCGCGCTCTTCTATTAGCGTGCTGATCAACGGTGAATCCGGTACCGGTAAAGAGCTGGTCGCTCACGCCCTGCACCGCCACAGTCCGCGGGCAAAGGCGCCGTTTATCGCGCTGAATATGGCCGCGATCCCAAAAGACCTGATCGAGTCCGAGCTGTTCGGTCACGAGAAAGGGGCGTTTACCGGCGCCAATACCGTACGCCAGGGCCGCTTTGAGCAGGCCGATGGCGGCACGCTGTTTCTCGATGAAATTGGCGATATGCCGCTGGACGTGCAGACGCGCCTGCTGCGCGTGCTGGCCGACGGTCAGTTCTATCGCGTTGGCGGCTATGCGCCGGTGAAGGTGGACGTCAGGATCATTGCCGCGACCCACCAAAACCTCGAACAGCGTGTCCAGGAGGGTAAATTCCGTGAGGACCTGTTCCACCGTCTGAACGTGATTCGCGTCCATCTGCCGCCGCTGCGCGAGCGCCGGGAGGATATTCCGCGCCTGGCTCGCCACTTCCTGCAGGTTGCGGCGCGCGAGCTGGGCGTTGAAGCTAAGCTGCTGCACCCGGAAACGGAAACGGCGCTCACCCGCCTGGCCTGGCCCGGCAACGTGCGTCAGCTCGAAAATACCTGCCGCTGGCTGACGGTGATGGCCGCCGGTCAGGAGGTGCTGACCCAGGATCTTCCCAGCGAGCTGTTTGAAACCTCGGTACCGGATAGCCCCACGCATATGCAGCCGGATAGCTGGGCGACGCTGCTGGGACAGTGGGCCGATCGCGCCCTGCGATCCGGTCATCAAAACCTGCTCTCTGAGGCTCAGCCGGAAATGGAGCGGACGCTGCTGACCACCGCCCTGCGCCATACGCAGGGGCACAAGCAGGAGGCTGCACGCCTGCTGGGATGGGGGCGTAACACGCTTACCCGTAAGCTGAAAGAGTTGGGAATGGAATAACGCGGTTCGCGCTGGCCGCTCGGCCAGCCGCTTCACCACCCCGGTAACCCTGCGTCGCCGGGATTTTGCTTAAATAACCCGTGAGAACTGCTGCATCCGCGCTTTCTGGCGCAGATAGGTATCAAAACACATGCAGACGTTGCGGATCAGCAGGCGGCCTTTCGGCGTGACCTGAATCCCCTTTTCATCGACGTCCACCAGCCCATCTTTCGCCAGCGGTGCGAGCAGCTGCAAATCTTCGGCAAAATAGTGCTGACAATCGATGTCCCACTGGGCGGTGACGGCAGCAAAATCGAGACGGAAATTACAGATCAGCGATTTGATGACGTCCCGGCGTATGCAGTCATCGCGGGTCAGCGCAATGCCGCGCCACAGGGCGTTCCCGGTTTCATCAACCTGCTGATAGTAGTGCTTCAGTTCTTTCTGGTTCTGCGCGTAGCAGTCGCCAATCATGCTGATCGCAGACACGCCCATCCCCAGCAGGTCGGTGTCGCCCTGGGTGGTGTAGCCCTGGAAGTTGCGATGCAGCACGCCTTCACGCTGGGCAATCGCCAGCTCGTCATCCGGGCGCGCAAAATGATCCATGCCGATAAACTGGTAGCCGGCATCGGTGAGCGAGCCAATCGTCTCCTGCAGGATATCCAGCTTCTGTTCCGCCGTAGGCAGGTCCGCATCCTTGATTTTACGCTGCGCGGCAAAGAGCGTAGGCAGATGCGCGTAGTTAAATACGCTCAGGCGATCGGGGTTGAGTTCGGCCACCTTCTGCAGCGTAAAGGCAAAACTTTCCGGCGTTTGCTTCGGCAGGCCATAAATCAGATCGATATTGGTAGAGGTAAATCCAATATCACGCGCATGGTTGAGCAGAGCAAAGATAAAGTCTTCATCCTGCTCGCGGTTAACCAGACGCTGCACCTCTTTATTGAAGTCCTGCACGCCCATACTCAGGCGATTGAAGCCCTCAGCGCGCAGGTGGTCAAGCACGTCCAGCTCAATTTCCCGCGGATCGACTTCAATTGAAATCTCGGCATCGGCAATAAAATTGAAGTGGGTGCGCAGCAAATTCATCAACCGGCTGATTTGTTCTTTATTCAGATAGGTTGGCGTTCCGCCGCCCCAGTGCAGCTGATGCACCTGGCGTTCGGTAAACAGCGGGGCCCGATGAATAATCTCCTGCTCGAGCACGTCCAGGTACTGGTCGGCCTTATGCTGCTGGCGGGTCACAATTTTATTGCAGCCGCAGAAATAGCAGAGCTTATGACAAAACGGGATATGCACGTACAGCGATAGCGGGCGCTGCGGATAGCGGGCCACCGCCTCGTCGAACTCAGCGGCGCCAAATTCGGGAGAAAACTCCAGCGCGGTGGGGTACGAGGTATAACGCGGCCCGGAATAGTTATATTTTTGGATCAGGGCCAGATCCCAGTCGATTAACTGCACGGTCATGCTCACTCCTTCCGATGGTGCCGCCGGCGGGTACGCCGCCCCGGCCCAACCGCACTTCGGGTAATGAGCCGGTTGCGCAGCCATTTCTGACGCCGCGACAACCGTCGTAGTTTAGCGAATAACCACAGCAGATAACACATAACCAGAAGGGTTATAAGCAGGACCGGGAATCCGACTGAGTGCAAACGTTAGTTTCCACCCTTCAGCAGGCGCATCATATCTTCCTTGCGCTCTTCTTCTTCCTCATCTTCGTCGTCGTCGTAGGAGAGGCCGAGCTGCTGCATAAGCTCATCAATGCGATCGAGCTTGGCATCAACCCAGGTCTGCTCTTCAGCATTCAGGGAACCACCCTCTTCCAGACGTTCCAGCAGCGCGTCCAGGCGCTCATCGTTTTCCAGCAAATCCAGCTCAGCCTGCGGTGAAAGCATAGGTTTCTCGCTCTTTGGTTTGTGCTGCTTAGTTGCCGGGGTGCTCTCGGTCACGCCCAGCGGAATCGGTTTTTTGCTACCAATACGCGGATCTTGCTGCTGACCTGCTTTTTTGCCCGCCGAGGAGCCCTCTCCGCCGGTGGCGCGACTTCCTGCCGTATGACCGCGATGTTTCTTCTGACGCTTGCGATCGCGGGCTTCCTGATTCAATTCTTCACGCGTCTTGCGCTGTGTTTTACCACGGGATACAGCTGTCGGTTTTTTCATGGTGTGTAATCTTCAGATCGTTTTCTTCAGTATAGAATTGAGGCGGAATCTAGCAGAAAGCAAGCAAAGAAAAAAGGCGACAGATTACTCTGTCGCCTTTTTCCTCACGAACAACCCTTAAAGGGTTTCCACTTTCCATGTTAGCTAACGACAAACCCTGTCTTTCCTTTAGCTAATAACGTTCCTTGTTACATCCTTTTCCCTTTGAAAACGTCTCCAGACGCCCGTCATCCTGACAATCCCTGTTCTTCGCCTCCTGGCGCTCCCTGACCGCTCATCCTGAGCCCTGTTCCTGTTGGCATCCTCGCCTTGACCACTACTTTACCGGGTTAAAGGAATCCTACAACCAGGTACCGTGCAAAAAGGCAATTTTCGGAATTTTCTTCAAGACATAACATATTGATAAATAATAATTTTAACCATTAATCCGCCAATCTTTTTCATGGATTTCCCATACCACGAATGGTCAATGTCTTACAAATCGTAGGGCTTTCACCTACAGCGGCCTTAATTTGCGGGATGCGGTAAAAACAGCCTTTTTCTGCTGTTCAGGTATAATCCCCGCCATAGCCTTATTTAACGGAGACGACAGTCTTGACCAACTGGAACTATCAACAGACGCATTTTGTCACCAGCGCACCGGATATCCGCCATCTTCCTTCCGATACCGGAATCGAAGTGGCGTTTGCCGGCCGCTCAAATGCCGGGAAATCCAGCGCCCTGAATACGCTGACGAATCAGAAAAGCCTGGCGCGCACCTCAAAAACGCCGGGACGTACCCAGCTGATTAACCTGTTCGAAGTTGCCGACGGTAAACGTCTGGTCGATTTACCGGGCTACGGCTACGCTCAGGTCCCCGAGGAGATGAAGATCAAATGGCAGCGGGCGCTGGGTGAATACCTCGAAAAACGCCTGTGTCTGAAAGGGCTGGTTATTTTGATGGATATTCGCCATCCGCTGAAAGACCTCGACCAGCAGATGATCGAATGGGCCGTAGAAAGCGATATCCAGGTGCTGGTGCTGCTGACTAAGTCCGATAAGCTGGCCAGCGGAGCCCGTAAAGCGCAGCTCAATATGGTGCGTGAGGCGGTACTCGCCTTTAACGGTGATGTGCAGGTTGAGGCGTTCTCTTCGCTGAAGAAATCAGGCGTCGATAAGCTGCGGCAGAAGCTCGATAGCTGGTTTAACGAAATCCCTCCTCAGGAAGAGATCGAAGACGGGGAGTAATCTCCGCCAGACTCCCCGGATAACGGCGCTTAGCGCCTTATTCGGGCGACAAAATCAGGCCAGCCCCCACCATTCCGGTCGATAAAAACTTTTCTTTCGCGCAATAAAAAACGCCCCGGTCATAAATGACCGGGGCGGCTAAAATATTCAGCCAAATCCGATTACGTGAAGTAAAAGGTCTGAAAGATAGAACATCTTACCTCTGTACCCTACGTCATTAACTCTACTCTTCTTTCAGTTAGGGAGAAAGCACTTTTTGTAGTTTTTTTTCACTCTTTACATAGCAAATTCGAATGATCGTCACAAAACGCTATAAGTTATGTTGCTTACTTACAGAAAAACGCTCTCTCCACGAAATACCTAGTGCGCTTGATCCCAGTTTTCTCCGCTACCCACTTCCACCAGCAGCGGAACCGCCAGCGTGGTGCTGTTTTCCATTAATTCATGGACCTTTTTCGCCACGCTATCGAGGTCATCTTTATGCACTTCAAAGACCAGTTCATCGTGCACCTGCATAATCATCCGCACCCGCGGCTTCTCGGTCTGCAGCCACTCATCAACGGCAATCATTGCCCGCTTAATGATATCTGCCGCCGTCCCCTGCATTGGCGCATTGATTGCCGCTCGCTCAGCGCCCGCACGACGTGCACCGTTGCTGGATTTGATGTCCGGGAGATAGAGCCGACGACCGTCCAGGGTTTCAACATACCCCTGCTCTTTCGCCTGCGCGCGGGTGCGCTCCATATAATCCAGCACGCCCGGATAGCGCTCGAAGTAGAGATCCATATACTTTTGCGCTTCTCTGCGCGGAATATTGAGCTGGCGCGCGAGGCCGAATGCGCTCATGCCGTAAATCAAACCAAAGTTGATCGCTTTAGCGCTACGACGCTGTTCGCTGCTGACGCTCTCCAGCGGCAGGCTAAAGACCTCCGCCGCCGTCGCCCGGTGGATATCTTTCCCTTCGGCAAAAGCGGTCAGCAGGCCATTATCGCGAGATAAATGGGCCATGATGCGCAGTTCAATCTGCGAGTAGTCGGCAGAGACGATGAGATAATCCTGCGGCGCGATAAACGCCTGGCGAATGCGTCGCCCTTCGTCGTTACGCACCGGTATATTTTGCAGGTTAGGGTCCGTAGAAGAGAGACGCCCGGTGGCGGTAACGGCCTGGTGGTATGAGGTATGGACCCGGCCGGTTTTGGGGTTAATCATCAGCGGCAGCTTATCGGTATACGTCGACTTCAGCTTGGCCAGCCCGCGGTACTCAAGAATCACCTTCGGCAGCGGATAGTCCAGCGCCAGCTCTTCCAGCACCTCTTCCGAAGTCGATGGCGCGCCGCCCGGGGTTTTCTTCAGCGGTTTAATGCCCTGCTTTTCAAACAGAATCGTTTGCAGCTGCTTCGGTGAGGAGAGATTGAACTCTTCCCCGGCGATCTCATAGGCCTTCTGCTCCAGCTCAACCAGGCGCTTAGCGATCTCCTGAGAATGGGCATGCAGCACCGCCGGATCGATTTTAACCCCGTTGCGCTCAACGCGGGATAGCACCGGTACCAGCGGCATCTCGATATTTTTAAATACCTGCAGCGGCCCTTCGTGCTGCTGCAGCTTCGGCCACATTTTCAGGTGCAGCTGCAGAGTGACGTCGGCATCTTCAGCCGCATAGCGGCCCGCTTCTTCCAACGCAATCTGGTTAAACGTAAGCTGATTCTTTCCTTTGCCGGCAATCTCTTCAAAGGTAATGGTTTTATGCTGAAGCCAGCGATCGGAGAGGCTATCCATGTCATGGCGCCCGGCCACGCTATCAAGGATGTAGGACTCCAGCATCGTATCGAAGGCAATACCGCGGAGCTCAATGCCATAGTTCGCCAAAATCCCGCGGTCGTACTTCAGGTTTTGCCCAACTTTAAGGAGGCTGTTATCTTCCAGCAGCGGCTTGAGCAGCTCAAGCACGCGATCGCGCGGGATCTGATCCGGCGCATCGAGATAATCATGCGCAACCGGCACATAGGCCGCAACGCCGGGTTCGATAGCGAACGACAGGCCAACCATATTGGCCGAGATGTTATCCAGGCTGTCCGTTTCCGTATCGAAAGCAAACAGCGGCGCTTTCTTGAGCTTCTCAATCCACGCCGTTAGCGTCTCTTCATCAAGAATGGTGACGTAGTTTTCGGCAGACAGCGTTGCCGCAGCTTCAACAACCTCTTCTTCAGCCACCGCCGCTTGCGCCGGTTTTGCCGCAGGCTTGCTCCCTTTTGCCTGCATCCACTTGCCGGACTCCACGTCGGTTATCCAGCGCTTGAATTCATACTTTTTGAACAGCGTCAGCAGATCGTCCGCCGCCGGTTCCACAACCAGCAGCTCTTCGCAGCTCAGATCCAGCTCCACGTCTGTTTTAATGGTTGCCAGCTGGTAGGAGAGGTACGCCACCTCTTTATTTTGCTCGAGCTTCGCCGCCATGGTTTTGGCGCCGCGGAAGCTCAGGCCAGCGATTTTTTCCGCTTCGGCATACAGCGTATCGAGGCCACCCAATCCCTGTAGCAGGGCCTGAGCGGTTTTCTCTCCGACCCCCGGAACGCCTGGAATGTTATCCGAGGAGTCGCCCATCAGGGCGAGGAAATCGATGATCAGCTCTGGCGGAACGCCGTACTTCGTCACCACTTCATCCGGGCCGAGGATCGTATTGGTCATGGTGTTAATCAGGGTGATACCCGGAGTGACCAGCTGAGCCATGTCCTTATCGCCGGTACTGATCAATACCGGACGACCCGCTTTTTCGGCCTCACGCGCCAGGGTGCCAATCACATCGTCGGCCTCCACGCCCGGTACCGCCATCAGCGGCAGGCCCATCGCTTTCACCATCGTGTGCAGCGGCTCAATCTGCGCGCGCAGATCGTCTGGCATCGGCGGACGGTGAGATTTGTAGTGCTCAAACAGTTCGTCACGGAAAGTTTTTCCTTTGGCATCAAACACCACCACGGCATGGGTGGGCTGGTACTGCAGGATCAGGCTTCGCAGCATATTCAGCACGCCATACATTGCGCCGGTCGGCTCGCCTGCGCTGTTGGTCAGCGGCGGGAATGCGTGATACGCCCGGTAAAGGTAAGAGGAGCCGTCAACGAGGATGAGGGGGTTTTCAGGGATCTGAACCATAATTTCCGTGCCTGTTTATCAGATTATGGATAAAGGATGCCACAGACAGGCATGAAAACCTGAATTTTTCCCACATTTCGCCGAAAAGATTCATCGATCCGGTCGATCCTGCGGTACGGCTATCTGTGGATAAGTTTGTGTATAGTTTTAGCCCGGTAGCCATTGCGTGTAAAAAAAAACGCACGTCACTATAATTAGTTTTTATTTATCATGATGTTATATATATTTTATTGATTTAAAGCCGTCGCGATGACTCAATGCTCCATGTGGATATAAGATCCGCCTGTTTTTCTGTTCTCGTTAGACCCGTCATTTGCTGCGTTTTCTGATAAAATCAGGCTCTTGCGCTGTTTAATCGCGCTCTTTCTCAGCCTAACTTTCTGAATAAAATAACTATGTCGAGATTACTCGCAGCGATAACGCTTCCTCTAAGTATCGCTCTTACCATCCTGGTCACCATTATTTGTTCCGTACCGATTATCATCGCCGGAGTCATTAAGCTGCTGGTGCCGATCCCTGCGGTGTGGCGCGCTATCTCTCATTTTTGTAATTTCATGATGTACTGCTGGTGCGAAGGGCTGGCGCTGCTGCTGTACCTCAACCCGGGGCTGAAGTGGGACGTGCAGGGTCTTGAAGGACTGAATAAAAAGAACTGGTATCTGCTCATTAGCAATCATCATAGCTGGGCAGATATCGTGGTGCTCTGCGTGCTGTTCCGCAAGCATATACCGATGAACAAATACTTCCTCAAGCAGCAGCTAGCCTGGGTGCCTTTTATCGGTCTTGCCTGCTGGGCGTTGGATATGCCCTTTATGCGCCGCTACTCGCGAGGCTATCTCATTCGCCATCCGGAGCGCCGCGGCAAAGATGTTGCAACGACCCGTCGTTCCTGCGAAAAATTCCGCGCTTACCCAACGACCATCGTTAACTTTGTAGAAGGATCGCGTTTCACCGAGGAGAAACAGCACCAGACTCGTTCGCCTTATAGCAACTTATTGCCGCCAAAGGCGGCAGGCGTTGCGATGGCGCTAAACGTACTGGGCAGTCAGTTCGATAAGCTGCTGGACGTGACATTATGCTATCCACAGAATAACCGACGCCCCTTTTACGATATGCTATGCGGCCGCCTCACGCGCATTACGGTACAGGTTAATCTGATGCCCGTCGCTGAGGAGCTGCACGGTGATTACGTGAATGATAAGAACTTTAAACGTCGCTTTCAGCGCTGGCTGAACGAGTTATGGCAAGAAAAAGACGCCCGGCTGACGGAAATGCTACAACGGCAGGAAAAGTAACTTTATTGAGCCCAAAAACAACAACGCCGGTCAGTGACCGGCGTTATTTTTTTATTTCTTCTCAACCAGCTGCTTAACGGTATCAGCATACTGGGCGACAAATGCGTCCATATTACTGGTATCCATTCCCTGCGGGTTCAGCTGATACTTACCGTTAACATACATCGCCGGTACGCCCTGCAGCTGCAGATCAGCCGCGGCTTTTTCCTGCTGGGCAACCAGAGATTTCACCACGAAGCTGTTCCAGGCCGCATCGTAATCTTCACCCTTCACGCCGGCATCAACGAAGACTTTGCGAATATCGGCAACGGTCTGCACGGTTTGTGTTTTCTGCACCGCTTCAAACATCGGCACGGTGATCCGATCTTCAACGCCCAGCGCCATGGCCACCGCCCACGCCTGAGTTAAATCTTTGCCCAGCGGGCCAAGGAACTCAACGTGGTACTTGGTCATTTTGACGCCTTCCGGCAGCTTTTTCTTCACGTTGTCAGAAACGTGCAGCACTTCTTCAAACTGATAGCAGTGCGGGCAGTAGAACGAGAAGAATTCGAGCACCTGTGGCTCGCCGGCAACCGGCTTCTCGAGGGTAATGTACTGCTTGCCGTCGGTTATCTGGGCAGCGGATGCACTAAAAGCCAGAATCATACCAGCCAGCGCCAGCCAAATTTTTTTCATTTTTAACTCTCTCCTGGAAATATCAGATTAATACATTGGCGTTAACTGAAGAGGGGGTTCCTGTAGAACCTTCACCTGCTCAAGAAAAGTTTTGGTCTGCCCGCGCCAGTAGTCTTCCCCGGTAAGCCATGGGAAGTTGATAGGGAAGGCAGGATCGTCCCAGCGTCGCAGCAACCACGCAAGGTAGTAGACTAAGCGCATGGCGCGTAACGGTTCGATGAGGGCAATTTCGTCGGTGTTAAACGTGCTGAATTCTTCATAAGCTTCAACGATCGTCTCCAGCTGCATGCGCTGTTCGGCTTTATCACCGTTCAGCAGCATCCAGAGATCCTGGATAGCGGGGCCGTTGCGGGCATCATCCAGATCGACAAAAAGCGGGCCATCGCGCCAGAGAATATTTCCGGCATGGCAGTCGCCGTGCAGGCGCAGGATCTTAGCACCGCCGTCCCATTTCGCCGTGACCGCCTCGATCAGCTTATCCGCCGCAGCGAGAAAACGACCCTTCAGGCCGGCCGGTATCAGCGTTGAGTGCTCAAAGACCGCGCGCGGTTCGAGTAAATATTCCTTAATGCCGATCTCTGGTCGGGCAACAAAGAGCTGCTTGCGCCCGGTTTGATGCAGGCGGCCAAGAAAACGCCCTACCCACTCCATCTGATCGAGGTTATCCGCTTCAAACTGACGCCCGCCAAGGCTTGGGAAAACGGCAAAGAAGAAGCCCTGGTGTTGATGAAGCGAGCGATCGTTGAAGCGCAGCGGCGCGGCGACGGGCACGTCATCCTGCTCTAGCTGGAAGGTAAACTGGTGTTCTTCGAGGATCTGTTCGGCAGACCAACGCTCAGGACGATAGAACTTCACCACATAGCGGCGGCGATCTTCGTCCTGAAACTGGTAAACGCGGTTTTCATAGCTATTTAGCGGAGTGAGACCTGAGTCTACCCGCATCCCCAGATCAAACAGGCCATCGATGATGGTATCCGGGTGAAGCGTCTGAAAATTGAAAGCCTTATCGTGCATCCTGACATCCGATAATCGTACGAATAGTTCAGGATATCATCTCATAACTCATTCTGCGGTCGCACTTACAACCTTTTACTCTTTAATCACGCCGCGAGCGCGCAGCAGCGCCGTTTTGAAATCTTCTTCGTAGTCTTTCTTAATCCCTGGAATAACGGCTTCTTTTGTCGAGTCACGCATCTTCAGATGGTAAATAAGAATATCGTCAGAAAGATCGGCGAGTTCCCCCTTATAACCGGCCTCTTTCGCCAGTTTCTGCAAGAATTGAATCAGATTCAGCTCAGGCTCTTTTTGCCAGGCTGGCTGGAGGAGTTCAATAACTTCATTCAGACGTTTACATTTCATGGTCATGCTCCTTACTCTTGATAGGGACAAGTTAACAGGGTCAATCCCACAATGAAAGAGGCGATATTTCTATGCAAGGCGAGGCAATAACCGGCGTCGTGCTGGCCGGCGGAAAAGCCACGCGGATGGGCGGAGTGGATAAAGGGCTGCAGCCGCTAAACGGGCAGCCGCTATGGCGCTATGTTACGGATGCGCTGCAACCGCAGGTGACCAGTTTGGCGATCAGCGCCAACCGTAATCTGCAAAGCTGGCAAGCGACGGGTTACCCAATCTATACCGATAGCCTTAGCGATTTTCCCGGACCGCTGGCCGGTATGCTGTCGGTGATGCAGCAGATAGAGTGTCCCTGGTTTGTGTTTTGCCCCTGCGACACGCCGTTTATTCCGCCGTTTCTGGTTGAGCGTTTGATGCAGCAGAAGCAGGCCTCACCGGTGGTCTGGGCGCACGATGGGGAGCGGGATCACCCCGCTATCGCCCTGATACATCGCCGGCTAATACCCCAGCTGGAGGCCTATCTGGCGGCCGGCGAACGGCGGGTGATGGTCTTTATGCGTCAGGCAGGTGGACATAGCGTCGATTTTAGCGACGTAAAGTCTGCGTTTATTAATGTGAATACGCTTGCTGACTTACAGAATATTCACGGTATGCAGGAGCCGTTATGATCCCTGTTTTAGCAATTTCTGCCTGGAGCGGAACCGGTAAAACAACGTTATTAAAGCAGCTGATCCCAGCATTATGCGCCGAAGGGTTGCGCCCAGGTTTGATAAAGCATACCCATCACGATATGGATGTCGATAAACCAGGGAAAGACAGCTATGAGCTGCGCAAAGCAGGCGCCGCGCAGACGATTGTCGCCAGTACGCAGCGCTGGGCGCTGATGACTGAAACTCCGGATCAAGAAGAAGTAGACCTGCCGTGGCTTGTTAGCCGGATGGATGCCTCAAAGCTGGATGTTGTGCTGGTAGAGGGTTTTAAGCATGAACCTACGGCTAAGATCGTGCTTTTTCGGCAAAACGGCGGCCATCGTGTTGAGGATCTTGTTCTCGATAAGTACGTTATTGCGGTGGCCAGCGATGCGCCGGTGATGACTTCTTTGCCCCAGCTGGATTTAAATGATATTGCGCAGATCGCGGCATTTATTGTGCGCTGGTTAGAAGAACAACGCGGGTGATGAGAGGCAGCTTAGCGGCTGAAGGGTCAGGGATCGCGGCGCCCGAACCGGGCGGCGTCCGGCCGCTTTTCATGAACCGCAGACAACAAAAAAACCCCATGCTTTCGCATGAGGTTTCTTTGTTTGTTTGATGCCTGGCAGTTCCCTACTCTCACATGGGGAGACCCCACACTACCATCGGCGCTACGGCGTTTCACTTCTGAGTTCGGCATGGGGTCAGGTGGGAC
>NZ_JAQGFU010000066.1:0-22365 GCF_030078455.1 Klebsiella sp. Ech2A
GCCGGGCGTTTCGCCTCGTCCGGGCCGTGAATACGTCCCAGGCGCTGCAGCTTTGCTTCGCTAAAGCTTTGCACGCCGATGGAGATCCGGTTGACCCCCGCGCGCTGATACTCAACAAAGCGATCGGCTTCCACGGTGCCGGGGTTGGCCTCCATGGTGATCTCGGCGTCGGCGGCCAGCGGCAGGCAGGCGCGAACGCCGTCGAGCAGCGTCTGCATCGCCGGCCCGGAGAGCAGGCTAGGCGTACCGCCGCCGATAAAAATAGTCCTGACTTCACGGCCCTGGGCGTAGTGTGCGTCGGCCCGCAGATCGTTGAGCAGGTGCTGCACGTAATCGTCGTGCGGCACCTCGCCCTTTAACGCGTGCGAGTTAAAATCGCAGTACGGGCACTTCTGCACGCACCACGGGATGTGAATATACAGGCTCAGAGGTGGCAAGTTAGCCATTACGTAATGCTTCCAGTAACAGTTTCAGCGCGCGCCCGCGGTGGGATATCGCGCTTTTTTCTTCACGACTCAGCTCCGCCGCGGTTTTCCCCTCGGACGGAACAAAGAAAATAGGATCGTAGCCAAAGCCGCCGCTGCCTGCCGCGCTGCGGGCAATCACGCCCGGCCAGCTGCCGTGACAAACAATCGGCGTTGGGTCTGCGGCATGGCGCAGGTAGACCAGCACGCAGTGGAACTGCGCCTGGCGCTTATCGTCGGGAACGTCGCCCAGGGCGGCGAGCAGCTTTTCCAGGTTCTGCTGGTCGCTGGCGCCTTCGCCGGAGTAGCGCGCGGAGTAGATCCCCGGCGCGCCGCCGAGCGCATCCACCGCCAGGCCGGAGTCATCGGCAATCGCCGGCAGACCGGTAATTTCTGCGGCATGGCGCGCCTTCAGAATGGCGTTTTCGATAAAAGTCAGCCCGGTTTCTTCGGCGTTGTCGACTCCCAGCTCGGTTTGAGCAACGATATTCAGACCAAAATCTTCCAGCAGCGAGGCCAGCTCGCGGACCTTTCCGGCATTGCCGGTGGCGAGAACAACTTTTTGCATGATTAATCCTGTATAGAGCCAGGCTCTTATTCTGTCAGCGCCGCGACCTGAGTCGGGATCTGTTGCGGGTTAATGATTTTTATCTGCTTGTGCCGGCCCAGTTCGCCTTTTTCAAGAAGCACCTGGCTTTTCGCGACGCGAAACTGTTTGGCGAGGAACTTAATCAGATGGGCGTTTGCCTGACCATCAACGGGCGGGGCGGTAATGGCGACTTTGAGCTCGTCGCCATGTAAACCAACGATGCTATCACGGCTGGCCTTGGGCTGAATATACAGCCGCAGGACCAGCCCGTCAGCGCAGGCTTCGACGGCACTCATAGCGCCATCCACAGCCCCGGAAGCAGAACGTTACCGGTTGCCTGCAGCAGCTCGGAAATGCCCATGTTAATCACGTACAGCAGCAGAACCAGCACCATCGGCGAGAAGTCGATACCACCCATGGACGGCAGCAGCTTGCGAATAGGGCGCAGCAGCGGGTCGGCGAGCTGCATCAGCACGTATTCAACCGGGCTGCGGCCCTGGCTTACCCAGCTCATAATCGCCATCAGCAGCAGCACCCAGAAAATCAGCAGGCCGATAGTCTTAATCAGGATCAGCAGCGCGGAAATCCAGATGATCGGCTGGAAGGTGACCACCATAAACAGCACGATGGCTTTGATGACGCAGAGAATAAAGGCCAGCAGCATCGAGGCGCTGTCGAGCGGCCCCAGGGCCGGGATAATGCGGCGCAGCGGCCCAACCACCGGCTGGGTTGCCTTCACCACAAACTGCGAGAAGGGGTTGTAAAAGTCGCAGCGTGCCCACTGCATCCAGACGCGTAACAACATGATCATGGTGTAGAGTTCAATGACCGTTGAAAGCAGGAAAGTCAACGTCTTCATGGCGTTCCTCAGATTCCTTAATTTTTGCTGTAGTCGCGCGCACCGAAGATTGCGGTACCGATGCGCACCATAGTGCTTCCCGCCGCGATAGCGGCTTCCATATCATCCGACATTCCCAGAGACAGCGTATCGACCGCAGGGTAGTGCGCCTTAAGTCGCGCAAATGCTACCGCCATTTGTTGGGCGACGGCAAACTGCCTTACATACTCTGACTCAGGGGCCGGAATGGCCATTAATCCGCGCAGCTGCAGATGCGGCAGGGCGTCGATCTCTGCCGCCAGCGCATCCAGCTCCTCAGGCGGGATCCCTGATTTGCTTTGCTCATCGCTGATATTAATTTGAATCAATACGTTAAGCGGCGGCAGATGCGCCGGACGCTGCTCGCTCAGGCGGGCGGCGATCTTCAGCCGGTCGACGGTGTGGCACCAGTCGAAATGCTCCGCCACCAGGCGACTTTTGTTGGACTGCAGCGGGCCAATAAAGTGCCACTGCAGATGGTGAACCCCGGCATCCTGAAAGTGGCGAATTTTTTCCACGCCTTCCTGAACGTAGTTTTCACCGAAAGCCACCTGACCGGCAGCCACCGCTTCTTCGACCGCGCTCGCAGGTTTGGTTTTACTAACTGCAAGCAACGTAACTTCTTCTGGCGAGCGGCCGCAGCGAGCGGCAGCGCCTGAGATTTTGTCCCGGACCTGTGCCAGGTTATGCGCAATATCGTTCATATTCCGAGGATGAGTTATGGAGCTGGAAGAAATAGTGGCCCTTAGTGTAAAGCATAACGTCTCCGATCTACACCTGTGCAATGCCTCGGCGCCGCGCTGGCGTCGTCAGGGGAGGCTGGAGCCCGCGCCCTTTACGTCGCCGGAGATCGGCAAAATACTCGCGCAGTGGCTCAATGACGATCAGCAGGCGCAGTGGCAGGCCAGCGGACAGGTTGATTTCGCGCTGGCGCTACCCGGCGGGCCGCGCCTTCGCGCCAGCGCATTTGCCCACACGCGCGGGCTATCGCTGGCGCTGCGCCTTCTGCCGGAAGCCTGCCCGCGGCTTGATGAGCTCTGCGTTCCCGCCGCGATAGCCGAGCTGCTCAATGAAGAGAGCGGGCTGATCCTCGTGACCGGCGCGACCGGCAGCGGTAAATCAACCACCCTAGCGGCGATGGTTGGCTATCTCAATCAGCGCCTCGACGGCCATATCCTGACCCTTGAAGATCCGGTGGAGTTTGTCCATGGAAGCGAACGCTGCCTGGTCCAGCAGCGTGAAATTGGCCGCCACGCGCCGTCGTTTGCGGCGGCGCTACGGGTGGCGCTGCGCCAGGACCCGGACGTCATTCTGCTGGGCGAGCTGCGCGACAGCGAGACCATCCGCCTGGCGCTGACGGCTGCGGAGACCGGGCACCTGGTGATGGCCACGCTGCATACCCGCGGCGCGGCGCAGGCGGTGGAGCGCCTGGTTGACGTTTTTCCTGCTCAGGAAAAAGAGCAGGTTCGCGGCCAGCTGGCGGGAAGTTTATGCGCCGTACTGGCACAAAAATTATTACCGGATATATCTGGCGGTAGAGTTGCGCTATTCGAGCTTTTGGTTAATACCCCGGCGGTGGCTAATTTGATCCGCGAGGGTAAAACCCATCAGCTGCCCGGCGTTATGCAGACCGGACAGCAGAGCGGAATGCAGACTTTTACGCAAAGTTTTCAACAGCGTGTCTCCTCCGGCCGCCTGTAGCCGGAGGTTTAATATTCAGTCATCGTGCCAGCTTGTTGTTATCATAATGTTTTATTAATGTTCTTTGATATTTATTTCAAATATAGGTGAGCGTAAATGACTACGTCAAAATAATGAGCGCCTGGAATTGGCTTAGGCATTATCCTCGCAGAAATGGGAAAAAAATAAGATTATCTTTTGACACTTTTAATGAATTCACCTTATGCTATTTGTGGGGATAGGATGATTCCCATGAGATGTTTTTTTAATATGTAAATTTATTTCAGTTTATTAATGAATATGTGATTTTTTGTTTTTAATTCATTTAACCACTATGATGGTGGATGCTTGCTAAGGAGAGTTTTAAGTGATTAATTTATCAGGTAATTGCACTCGTTCTCGTCAGATTATCTTTATTGCTCATCCCTCGATTCAGAGTCAGTCTTTTGTCAGAGGACTGGCGGAAACCCTATCGATTTCCGTGACTCTGCATAATATCAATAAGCCGCTGACGCAGCGCTTAGCGAAAGACTGTGTAATATTATTTGATATTGCCGTGTCGAATAAAAAGCTGAACGGCGTGTGGCGAGATATTATTCGATCGCACGCAGAGAACCCGCGCCTGTTGATTATCAACAGCGCACAAAAGTATGAGCTCTATGAGATGGCGCAGTGGCCCGCGCTCTACGGCGTATTCCGCCATGACGATCACGTTTCGCGTTTAGTTGAGGGCGTTAAGGCCGTGCTGAACGGCGAACAGACGGCTGAACTGAGCGTGATGCACCCGGCGATGTACGCTGCGAATCATGCATCGGAGCCGGTGGAAAGCTCGCCGCTGACGGAAAGGGAATGTGAGATCTTAAACGAGCTGCGCTGCGGTGCGACCAATATGGATATCGCCCGGGCGCTGTTCATTAGCGAGAATACGGTGCGCACTCATCTCTATAACGTCTTTCGCAAGCTGAGCGTGAAGAATCGTACCCAGGCGGTGAGCTGGGCTAACGAGCATCTCCGTCACTAGGTCGTCACGATGATGGCGCCGGCTCGGTGCCATCATGTCGGGGCTTAAAAACCCTGCTCGAAGTAGCTTTCCAGAATAACCACCGCCGAGGCGGAGTCGACGCTGCCTTTATTCAAGGCGCGAAACCCGCCGTGCTCGAAGAGCCCCGCGCGGGCCTCCACCGTGCTCAACCGCTCGTCGTGCAGGGTTATCTTGACCCCAAAGCGGCCGTGAATTTTATTGGCGAAGTTGCGCGCGCGCGCGGTTAGCGGCTGCTCGGTGCCGTCCATATTCAGCGGCAGGCCGACGATAACGGCTTCCGGCTGCCACTCTTTCAGCAGCTTTTCGATAACGTTCCAGTCCGGCTTTCCGTCCTGTGCTTTTAGCGCAGGAAGCGGGCGGGCGGTGCCGGTAATGCGTTGCCCGATCGCGACGCCGATGCTTTTGGTGCCAAAATCAAAGCCCAGTAAGGTTCCACTCATTATGCGTGCCCCGCGACGCCGGGCATCGTCACAATATCGATCCCAATCAGTTTTGCCGCTTCACGCCAGCGATCGGCAATCGGCGTTTTAAACAAAATATTCTGATCCGCCGGGGCGGTGAGCCAGGCGTTATCGAGCAGCTCCTGCTCCAGCTGTCCCTTTTCCCAGGAGGCGTAGCCCAGCGCCACCAGAACGTTGCTCGGCTGCTTATCGGTACCGAGAGTTTCCAGCACGTCCCGCGACGTGGTGATCACGGTATTGTCGGAAATACGGATGCTGGAAGAGAAGTCAGAGGGCGGCGAGTGCAGAATAAAGCCGCGATCTTCCGCCAGCGGGCCACCAAGCATGACCGGCTTATCGAGGCGAATATCGGGATTGCGCGGCTCAGCGACAATTTTCAACTTCTCGAGGATCCCGTCAATCTGCAGATTTTCCAGCGGTTTGTTGACGATAATACCCATGGCACCGTCATCGTTGTACTCGCAGATATAAACCACGGAGCGGCGGAATATAGGGTCCTGAAGAGCAGGCATGGCAATCAAAAAGTGATGCTGTAAATTCATTGTCAGAGGTTCTGTTCCTGGTGGTTCAAAAAGCAGCATTTAGTATGCGGGTAAAGTGCCGTCCTGTCGATTCAACTTTATCTTTCACGCTACGGGGGCGTTGGCTTCCTCGCTCGCCCCGGTCACATAGTAAACTATGCTCCCGGGCGCTTGCTGCGTTGCCGCCTTCCCGTAGCGCGAAATCTTTCGTTGAATCTATCGGCTCGAAGAGAGAAAGGTAAAAAAGCGAAGAGCTAAGAGCGAAGAACGAAGAATAAAAGGGCGTTGGCCCCTTTACTCTTAAGCTTTCGTGGAAGCAAGCTGGCCGGTTGCGGATGCAACAAGGACGCTGCGTTTTCAACCGGCTCATCCATAAGCCGCGGATTACTTAGCGAGGCGCTTCTCGATGGCGTCCATCAGCATCCCGGTGATGGAGATCGGGAAGGCGGCCTCAATCTCGCGCACGCAGGTTGGGCTGGTGACGTTAATTTCCGTCAGGCGATCGCCGATGATATCCAGGCCGACGAAAATCAGGCCCTTGGCCTTCAGCGTAGGGCCGACACGGCGCGCAATCTCCCAATCGCTTTCGGTCAGCGGACGGGCTTCGCCGCGACCGCCGGCGGCCAGGTTGCCGCGCGTCTCTCCGCCCTGCGGAATACGCGCCAGGCACCAGGGAACCGGCTCGCCGTCGACGACCAGCACGCGCTTATCGCCGTCCTTGATGGCCGGCAGATAGTTTTGCGCCATGCAGTAGCGGCTGCCCAGAGCGGTCAGCGTTTCCGCAATCACCGGCAGGTTAGGATCGCCCTCTTTCACGCGGAAAATAGAGGAACCGCCCATGCCGTCCAGCGGCTTGAGAATAATATCGCCGTGCTTTTCCCAGAAGGCTTTCAGCTGCGCCTTGTTGCGGGTGACCAGTGTTTCTGGCGTCAGGTCGGCAAACCAGGCGGTAAACAGCTTCTCGTTACAGTCGCGCAGGCTCTGCGGCTTGTTGACGATAAGCGTCCCCTTATCTTCCGCGCGCTCCAGAATATAGGTGGCATAAATGAACTCGGTATCAAACGGCGGATCCTTACGCATCAGAATCACGTCGAGATCCGCCAGCGGCAGATCCTGCTCGCCGCTGAACTCGTACCACTTATCGTAATTCTGCTCTACGCTCAGCGTGCGCGTACGGGCGCGGGCTTCGCCGTTGATTAAGTACAGGTCGTTCATCTCCATATAATGGAGTTCGTAGCCGCGACGCTGGGCTTCCAGCAGCATGGCGAAGCTGGTGTCTTTCTTGATGTTGATGGTTGCGATGGGGTCCATCACGATGCCGAGCTTGATCATTATTATTCTCCGTTAACGCTTCAACCTAAGTCGCCAAAACGCACCTGTAGCGCGGTAATAGCGGTTAGCGCAGTTGTCTCTGTACGCAGAACGCGCGGTCCCAACAGAATATCAGTAAACTGGTAACGAGCGGTCATCGCAATCTCTTCCGCTGACAGCCCTCCTTCAGGGCCAATCAGCAGACGAATGCGCTCGACCGGCAGCGGCAGCGTGTTGATGCTGGCGCTGGCGCGAGGGTGCAGGTTCAGCTTCAGGCTATCATCCTGCTCCGCACACCAGGCCTCCAGCTGCATGGCCGGACGAATCTCTGGCACCACGTTGCGGCCGCTCTGCTCGCAGGCGGCAATGGCGATTTTCTGCCACTGCTGGATCTTTTTCTGCAAGCGTTCGGCATCCAGTTTAACCCCGCAGCGCTCGGAAAACAGTGGCGTAATGAGGCTTACCCCGAGCTCGATCGATTTCTGGATGGTGAATTCCATCTTTTCGCCGCGCGACATGACCTGACCGAGGTGAATATGCAGCGGCGATTCGCGGTCGTCACGCTCGCCGCTGACGATCTCAACCGTCACGTTTTTCTTGCCCGCGTCGACGATTGTGGCTGCAAAGACCTGATTACTCCCGTCAAAAAGCTGAATGGTCTGGCCTTTACCCATTCGTAGTACGCGGCCAACGTGGTTCGCCGCGTCGTCGCAGAGGGCTATCTGGCTACCGACGGTAATCGGCTCGGGGTGGTGGATGCGGGGAGTGCGCATGCTTGATATTCCGTTCTTCGCGCAGGCCCCGGTTCCCCGCCGCGGCGGGAGAATAGCGGGACCTGCAAATTAACAATTGCCGCTAGTGTAGGTTAGCTCTTTTGCGCCTGGCAAGCCTGCTGGACATAAGGATTGTGGTTGCCCTGAACTTTAGCGATACGCTCATCGCGTTCGCACTCCCAGCGGGTGACCGGGTAGGTCTTATCCCAGGCGGTAAAAAGCTGGGTTTGCTGGCGGGAAAGGGTGAGCTGATAGCTATCGCGCATATAGAAGTAGGTCCGCGCAATCGCGCCGCGGGCGCGCGCCGGCGGCTCGGCGACCTTCTCTTTAAAATCGACCTTCATCGCGCACTGGCCGTACTGGCCCTCGCCGCCGTTCCACTGGCTGTACATATAGTTAGCGCGGTCGCCGTTGACTTCGCCAACCGCCGGCTGCAGGTTGTGCATATCGCTTTCCATCCTGCGGTATACCGGATCTTTGGCGCAGTTTTTACGCCCGCCGTCCTGCCAGCACTGGCGCTGGTGGCCAAACTGCCACGCCGGGACGACGTGCTCCCACTCGACGCGGCTGGCGCGGTTTTCGTTTTTACGCACTTTATAGCCGCAGGATTGTAGATTGATAACGCCTTTTTTACCCTGCCAGTCGATTTTGCAGCCGCAGTAGAAGTCGCCGGGGGCATCGGCGTTAACCTTCGCTCCGGCGGTTTTTGCCTGGGAAAAGCTGTGGATCCCTTCGGCCATAGATTGACCGCTAAAGGCCGCAGTCAAAAGCGCTGCGGTAAAAATATGAGTACGGGACATCGTGAACTCCGTGTCAAAACGAGCCCGCAACGTAGCGAATGCGATTGTCAGATGCAATCAGTCAGATCAGAAAATTTCCAGTTATAGCCGATATTTACGCTTCGGCGACCAGCAGATCGCCGCAGCGAACGCAGCGGTAGGTGGCTTCGCCGCGCGTCACGCGGTTGTGACGGCGAACGGTAAGCTGGTGCAGCTGGCACCGGCAGCGGTAGGGGAAGGTATTCTGCTGCACGGAGTCCAGTTCGAAGCGGTGGGTGCGGCGGGCCGGCACTTCCAGCACGCTCTCCATCATCCACTTCCACTCTTTGCCGTGCGGCGCCACGCGTCCAAAATGCTGCCACACCAGCAGGTGCGCCAGCTCGTGCGGCACGACCTCATCGATAAACGCCTGCTGGTTCTCCAGCAGCAGCACCGGGTTGAGGCGAATTTCATTCTTGTCCAGCCAGGCGGTGCCGGCGGAGGTTCCCCGCTGCTGATAGACCAGCGCGGGTTCCGGATAGCGGCGCTCAAGCTTGAGGTTCGCGAGGGCGAGTTTTTCCCGCAGGCTGCGCATTACGGCCTGCTGCGTAGCGATGGGGATTCGGGGCGTCTTCATAGCGCCAGAGGATAGTGCGGTGAGGAGAGGAGAGCAAGAAGAAGCTTCCTCCCGCGTGGGGAGGAAGCACGGTGATGGCTTAGTCGCGAGCGCCGATTTCACGCAGCGGACGGCCCTTCATCAGGTTACGTTCGATATGTTCCAGCGAAACGTTTTTGGTTTCCGGAATAAGCCACAGGGTCAGGAAGATGAACAGGACGTTCAGGCCGCCATAGACCCAGAAGGTGTTCGCGCTGCCCAGCGAGTTCAGCATGGTCAGGAAGGTCGCACCGACGATCATGTTGGCAATCCAGTTGGTGGCCGTGGAGCAGGTGATGCCGAAATCGCGGCCCTTCAGCGGCTGGATTTCTGAACACAGTACCCAGATCAGCGGGCCGGCGCTCATTGCGAAGCCGACGATAAACATCAGCAGCATCAGCACGGAGAAGTACTGCGCGGTCGTGGAGTGGATGCCGATATGCATCATGCTGCCCAGCACGCCCATGCCGACGGCCATGACGATAAAGCCGAGGATCAGCGTTGGCTTACGGCCCCAGCGGTCAACCAGGCCGATCGCGATAAAGGTCGCCAGCACGTTGGTCAGGCCGACGATAACCGTGCCCCACATCTGCTCGGTGGTGTTGGCGTAGCCCGCCAGCTCAAAAATCTTCGGCGCGTAGTACATGATGACGTTCATCCCGGTGAACTGCTGCATCACCTGCAGCAGAACCCCGAGGAACACCGCGCGGCGGAAGTTGCTGTTCTCTTTAAACAGCGCCCAGCCGGACTGTTTGACCTTCAGGCTTTCACGGATTTCATCGAGCTCACGTTTGGCTTCCGCGCTGGTATCACGCAGGCGCAGCAGCACGCGCTCGGCGTCGACAAAGCGGCGTTTTGCGGCAAACCAGCGCGGGCTGTCCGGCAGGAAGAAGACGCCAATCAGCAGCAGAACGGCCGGGATGATAATGACCCCGAGCATCCAGCGCCATGCGCCGCTGTAGCTAAACGCGGTATCCGACAGATAGGCGCCGAGAATACCGATGGTGATCATCAGCTGATACATCGAGATCATGCTGCCGCGAATTTTCTCCGGCGCAATTTCCGAGAGGTACAGCGGGGCGGTGTAGGAGGCGACGCCTACCGCCAGGCCGAGCAGTACGCGGGAAATCAGCAGCACTTCAACGTTCGGCGCGGCGGCGGAGCACAGCGAGCCGGCAACGAACAGGATGGCGCCGATCATCAGGCTTTTCTTACGGCCCAGCTTGAAGGAGAGCCAGCCGCTGCCGACTGCACCGACCGCGGCGCCGAACATCATGGAGCTCACCACCCATTCCTGAGTGTGAGCGGTAATCTGAAACTCGTTGGCAATAAAGGGTAGGGCACCCGCAATGACGCCGATATCAAGGCCAAAAAGCAGGCCGGCCAGTGCGGCGAGGAAACAGACAAAGAACGTCATCGTTTTGTTCGAGCGCCCTTGTTTTTTGTTGTCAGGCATAACGCCCTCCAGTTGAGTTATTGATTCTGTCGCTGCTTAGAGTAGGGGAGTGCGTAGCAAAAAAATGTGATTGTAATCACGGCCGTGTAATCGCTTACACTAAGGTAAAGAAACGTAATCAATAAATATTTATATAAATCAATGTAATATTTGATTTTAGTCGACGCAACAAAAAACACAAATCAGACTTGCCTGAAACAGTATGTAACATTGTGACAGATTGCTTCATTAACGCTGAACCTGAGCTAACAAATGGCTGCCAATCTGATGTAATCGCTTTCATTACCTGAGGCTGCAGGAGCCGGTGGCGGCGGGGCACGGAGCGCGGTAGGGGAAGAGGTAAAGAAAAAGGCCAGCACAAGGCTGGCCTTTAAAACGGTAAAGCGCGCGGTTATTTCAGGCCGGCAGCTTCGCGCAGCAGAGCGGCTTTGTCGGTTTTTTCCCATGGGAAATGTTCGCGACCAAAGTGACCGTATGCCGCGGTTTCTTTGTAGATCGGATGCAGCAGATCCAGCATCTGGATCAGACCGTACGGACGCAGGTCGAAGAATTCGCGCACCAGCAGCGTCAGCTGCTCGGTCGCAATTTTTTCGGTGCCGAAGGTTTCCACCATGATAGAGGTCGGTTCAGCCACGCCGATTGCGTAGGAAACCTGAATCTCACAGCGATCGGCCAGGCCTGCGGCAACGATGTTCTTCGCCACATAGCGTGCTGCGTAAGCCGCGGAGCGGTCAACTTTAGACGGATCCTTACCGGAGAAAGCGCCGCCGCCGTGACGAGCCATGCCGCCGTAGGTATCAACGATGATTTTACGCCCGGTCAGGCCGCAGTCGCCCATCGGGCCGCCGATAACAAAGCGGCCGGTCGGGTTGATAAAGAATTTGGTGGCGCTGCTCAGCCATTCGGTCGGCAGAACCGGCTTGATGATCTCTTCCATCACCGCTTCCTGCAGCGATTTCTGATCGATATCTTCCGCGTGCTGGGTCGACAGGACCACCGCGTCGATGCCGACGATTTTGCCGTCGTCATACTGGAAGGTCACCTGGCTCTTCGCATCCGGACGCAGCCACGGCAGCGTGCCGTTTTTACGCACTTCAGCCTGACGCTGCACCAAACGGTGAGCATAGGTGATCGGCGCCGGCATCAGCACGTCGGTCTCGTTAGTGGCATAGCCAAACATCAGGCCCTGGTCGCCCGCGCCCTGCTCCAGCGGATCGGCACGGTCAACGCCCTGGTTGATGTCCGGAGACTGCTTGCCGATGGCGCTCAGCACGGCGCAGGAGTTGGCATCAAAGCCCATATCGGAATGCACGTAGCCAATTTCACGAACCGTATTACGGGTGATCTCTTCGATATCAACCCATGCGCTGGTGGTGATTTCACCGCCAACCAGAACCATGCCGGTTTTGACGTAGGTTTCACATGCGACGCGGGCCTTCGGATCCTGTTCAAGGATCGCGTCAAGCACGGCATCGGAGATTTGGTCAGCAATTTTGTCTGGATGCCCTTCTGATACGGACTCGGACGTAAAGAGGTGTTTTGCCATGTTTTATTTTACCTGTGGAGTATTCGTATAGCTCATACTGTTGTGTGGATTAGCTTTGGTGGATGATTCTACCAAAGCCTGCAGGTAGTGACACGAGCAGTCTGAGTGTTAATCAGTATAGACGGATTAACTTCTGGACGGCTATTTTAGGTCAAATCTTAATCCCATTTCCAGACTTTTTTGATGCGCATCGCATTTATGCGTCATAGCCGGTGGAAATTTTTCCTGCCAGATGCGGCAACGCGCATATTTTTATTTTGCATTTTAGCCTGCTTCTCGGTATAAAACGCCGCGCACGGCTCATTATGACAGCGCACGAAGAGTACCTCGTGACGCCACTTCCAGCCGGGTTAAGCACTCTGTATTGACAGAATCCCGCAGCGGCCTTTGCGCCTGCTGCCAGATAGATAGCTTTGGCTTGTCGCTGGCCCGTTTCGGGGCAGTGTGGAGGTGATACCAGATAATGAACCCACGTTTTTCACCAGATTCGTCGCGTCGTTCCGTCGCGCGTTACTCTCCCGCAATCTGCATCTCTTGCATGCACACCTGCCGATGTTCTACCCATTTCGGCGCTTCTCAGGATTCCAGGGCCGGAAGGTCGTCAGAAAACTGAACAAGGGCTCTCTTGCCGCTATTGCAAGGGTTTTCTCGTGGTTTCTCCGGACTGTCACACTACGTTCGGGTACGTGTTTTATTATCATATGAAGAAGAAACCGGTCGCGCAGCCGCAGCGCCAGCACTATCTGCTGGGGTTTAGGACTGTTCATGGGTTGTTATCGCGTCTTTGGACTGCGATAGTGGTTAACTGTCTTACACTTATGATTAAAAATTGAGGTTCGCTATGTCTGACGACATGTCTATGGTTTCGCCTTCGTCAGCAGGCGAACAGGGTGTACTACGTTCTATGCAGGAGGTGGCGATGAGCTCCCAGGAAGCTAGCAAAATGCTACGTACTTATAATATTGCCTGGTGGGGTAATAACTACTACGACGTCAACGAACTGGGCCATATCAGCGTTTGCCCGGATCCTGACGTACCGCAAGCGCGCGTCGATCTTGCCGAATTAGTTAAAGCGCGCGAAGCGCAGGGGCAGCGCCTGCCTGCACTGTTTTGCTTCCCGCAGATCCTGCAGCATCGCCTGCGCTCGATTAACGCCGCCTTCAAGCGCGCGCGCGAGTCCTACGGCTATAACGGCGACTATTTCCTGGTTTACCCGATTAAGGTTAACCAGCATCGTCGCGTGATTGAGTCGCTGATCCACTCCGGCGAGCCGCTGGGCCTGGAAGCCGGTTCAAAGGCCGAGCTGATGGCGGTGCTGGCGCACGCGGGCATGACCCGCAGCGTGATCGTCTGTAACGGCTATAAAGACCGTGAATATATCCGCCTGGCGCTGGTCGGCGAAAAGATGGGCCATAAGGTCTATCTGGTCATCGAAAAGATGTCGGAAATTGCCATCGTGCTGGAAGAAGCCGCGCGCCTGAACGTGGTGCCGCGTCTTGGCGTCCGCGCGCGTCTGGCCTCGCAGGGCTCCGGTAAATGGCAGTCCTCCGGCGGCGAGAAATCCAAGTTCGGCCTCGCAGCGACGCAGGTTCTGCAGCTGGTTGAGATCCTGCGCGCGGCGGGGCATCTGGAAAGCCTGCAGCTGCTGCACTTCCACCTTGGCTCGCAGATGGCCAACATTCGCGATATCGCCACCGGCGTGCGCGAATCCTCACGCTTTTACGTCGAGCTGCATAAGCTGGGCGTCAATATTCAGTGCTTTGACGTCGGCGGCGGCCTGGGCGTGGACTATGAGGGCACCCGCTCGCAGTCCGACTGCTCGGTGAACTACGGCCTCAACGAGTACGCGAACAACATCATCTGGGCTATCGGCGACGCCTGCGAAGAGAACGGCCTGCCGCACCCGACGGTGATTACCGAATCCGGACGTGCGGTCACCGCGCACCATACCGTGCTGGTCTCCAATATTATCGGCGTTGAGCGCAACGAATACACCGAGGCGACCCCGCCTGCGCAAGATGCGGCGCGCCCGCTGCAGAGCATGTGGGAAACCTGGCTCGAGATGCACGAGACCGGCAACCGCCGCTCGCTGCGCGAATGGCTGCACGATAGCCAGATGGACCTGCACGATATTCATATCGGCTACTCTTCCGGCACCTTCAACCTGCAGGAGCGCGCGTGGGCGGAGCAGCTGTATCTGAACATGTGCCACGAAGTGCAGAAACAGCTCGACCCGAGCAACCGCGCGCACCGGCCAATCATTGACGAGCTGCAGGAGCGGATGGCGGATAAAATTTACGTTAACTTCTCGCTGTTCCAGTCGATGCCGGACGCGTGGGGTATCGATCAGCTGTTCCCGGTGATGCCGCTGGAAGGGCTGAACATGGTGCCTGAGCGCCGCGCGGTGCTGCTGGACATCACCTGCGATTCCGACGGCGCTATCGATCACTACGTCGACGGCGACGGGATCGCCACCACCATGCCGATGCCGGAATACGATCCTGATAACCCGCCGATGCTGGGCTTCTTTATGGTCGGCGCCTACCAGGAGATCCTCGGCAACATGCACAACCTGTTCGGTGATACCGAAGCGGTGGACGTGTTCGTCTTCCCCGACGGCAGCGTCGAAGTTGAGCTCTCCGACGAAGGGGATACCGTGGCCGATATGCTGCAGTACGTGCAGCTCGACCCGAACACGCTGCTGACCCAGTTCCGCGATCAGGTGAAAAACTCCGGTCTCGACGAGGCGCTGCAGCAGCAGTTCCTCGAAGAGTTCGAAGCGGGCCTGTACGGCTACACTTACCTGGAAGACGAGTAACATGCTGCGCGCCCTCTCTTGTGAAGGAGGGGGCATCAGGTCGCACAAACGTGATACCGACTTGAACCCGCAGGCATTAACGGCGATAATTCGCCCAACAAGCAGTCACCCTATTCAAACCCTTCCTCGTCGGGCCTAACGACGCGGAGGGGTTTTTTTATGTGCATTTTTAACACTATCGCCTGTAAAAAGAGGTCACACCCATGAGCACTTTAGGTCATCAATACGATAATTCCCTGGTCTCTAACGCGTTTGGTTTTTTGCGTCTGCCGCTGAACTTCCAGCCGTACGACAGCGACGCCGACTGGGTGATCACTGGCGTTCCTTTTGATGCGGCAACCTCCGGCCGCGCGGGCGGGCGTCACGGTCCTGCGGCGATCCGTCAGGTTTCCACCAACCTTGCCTGGGAAGGCAACCGCTTCCCGTGGAACTTCGACATGCGCGAGCGTCTGAACGTTGTCGACTGCGGCGACCTGGTTTACGCCTTCGGCGACGCGCGCGACATGAGCGAACGTTTGCAGGCCCACGCTGAGAAGCTGCTGGCGGCCGGGAAACGTATGCTCTCCTTCGGCGGCGACCACTTCGTCACCCTGCCGCTGCTGCGCGCGCACGCTAAGCATTTCGGTAAAATGGCGCTGGTGCATTTCGATGCCCATACCGACACCTACGCCAACGGCTGCGAGTTCGATCACGGCACCATGTTCTACACCGCGCCGAACGAAGGCCTGATCGACCCGAACCACTCGGTGCAGATCGGTATCCGCACCGAGTTTGACAAAGACAACGGCTTTACCGTGCTGGATGCGGGCCAGGTTAACGATCGCAGCGCTGACGACGTTATCGCTCAGATCAAACAGATCGTTGGCGATATGCCGGTCTATCTGACCTTCGACATTGACTGCCTGGATCCGGCGTTTGCGCCGGGTACCGGTACGCCGGTGATCGGTGGGCTGACCTCGGACCGCGCGATCAAGCTGGTGCGCGGCCTGAAGGATCTGAACATCGTCGGGATGGACGTGGTGGAAGTGGCTCCGGCCTACGACCAGTCCGAGATCACCGCCCTGGCGGCGGCGACCCTGGCGCTGGAAATGCTCTATATCCAGGCGGCGAAAAAGGGCGAATAGGCCCTAAGCGCTCACTGCTGCTGCGCGACGCATGCGCAGCAGCAGCACGCCTCCGGCAAGCAGGGTAACGACCTGTGACGCCACCAGCACCGAAAATCCTGAGCTGACCGACCCGACCGACTTCATCACCAGCCCCATCAGCAGCGGGATAAACGCCGCGCAGATATTGCCGATACCGTTAATGATGCCGTAGGCGCTGCCAACCGCCTCCCTCGCCGCGTGATGCTGCACCACCGCCGGTATCGCCGCCCCCTGAAGCCCCCAAAAGATATTGGCCGACAGCATAAACAGCGCCAGCCACGCCGGCTGATGGCTGAGCATCAGCGCCAGTATCGAGCAGGCCGTCAGAAAGCCGCCGCTTATAAACAGCAGCGGAGCCTGCTCGGGGCGAATTTTATCGAGCAGCACGCCGCCAAGAAATTTAGATCCCAGGCTGAGCAGAAAGGGGATCGCCGCCAGAACGCCGGTGGCCTGTAGCGAGAAGTGATGCTCGTCGCGCAGCCACGCCGGCAGCCAGGCGCTGCTGCCCCACAGATAGCTGAGGGTGGCGATCTCGACCAGCAGGATCCAGCCGATGAGCGGCGTACGCCAGGCCCGCTGAAAAGTCTGCTTAAAGCCGGCGCGGGACCTCGCCGCCGCCGCGGCAGGAGCCGGCAGGAAGCGCCAGATAAGCCCGCCGCCGAGCAGCAGGTTCAGCGCGGCCAGGCTGTAGAAAGAGCCTTGCCACCCCTGATGCTCAATTAAAAAAGTGACCAGCGGGAAGCCCACCGCCAGCCCCAGCGAGACCCCGAGCGCGGTGACCGCGTTCGGTTTGCCGATCTCGCCGGCGGCGAAGCTGTCGCTGATAAAGCGCGTTTTAAGTGAAAATAGCGGCCCCTCCGCAATACCTAAGATAACGCGGGCGATCAGCATTCCGAACAGCGAGCCGAGCAGCGGAGAAACGGCGCACACCGCGGCCCAGATAGCGATGCTGATTAATAGCCCCTGCCTATAGTGCAGCCGGTTTTCAATGACCGGCGTTAAGAGTAGTGCCGACAGTCCATAGCCCACGAGAAAGCAGGTCATCAGCATTCCCTGTAACATTCTGTTTTCATTTAGCTGAAAGTGGGCCGCAAATTCGGGGTTAAGTATCATCACTGAGATATTTACCCGGTCAATATAAGAGATGATAATTAACAACAATAGCGCGATTGTTCCCTGCCATCTTGCGGTCATGATTATTCTTTTCTCCCGGTCATTTATGAATCAAATGCGTTATTTTTAAATAACGGTGATAGTCACGCAGGTAAAATGATTCATAGGTGAAACTCGTTGTTTTAAAAGGTATTGATTGGAAAGTGTTTCACCAGTGAAACTTGATGTTTAGCCGGCCTTATCATTTTTAATGATTGTAGGGAAAAGAAGTCAATAGTCATTTTCGAAAAGTTAAGCACCTGCTTAATTTATTTTCACGACCCTTTTTAAATATCACAATTTCATATTACCGCAATTTTTCGTGATCGATTGCACACTTAGATAATTAAATCACGATCGGTTAACAAATCCTTCACATTGCCGCTTGACGAAAGATTGAACGCTTTTATATTGACCGTATTAAATAAGAAACAGAGTTTCATATATGAAACAAAGCCTGGAGGATCGTGATGAGCTGGATAGGCGTATGTGACGCAGAGCAGGTACAGGAAGATTTCCCTTATAGCGGCAGTATCGACGGTAAAGAGATCGGCATTTATCTGATTGATGGCGAGTATTACGCGCTGGAGGACGTGTGTCCCCATGCCTACGCGCTGTTAAGCCAGGGCTTTGTGGAAGACGGCAAGGTTGAATGCCCGCTGCACGAAGCGGTATTCGATGTGAAAACCGGTCAGTGCCTGCACGGTCCGGGCGGTCGTAGCCTCAATCGTTACCCGGTGCGGGTATTCGACAATCAGATCCAGATTACTTTTATCGAGGAGAGCGTGGCATGAGCGAAACCCTGAACTTCAACCCGGCGCTGCCGGAAAGCCGCCAGTTTACGCCGCCCGCCGAGGGCGGAAACGGCAATATCCACCGGCCGGGCGACTACGCCAATCTTATCTGGCAGACCCGCAGCCGCGTTCCGGAAAGCTGGGAGCTGCAGCTTATCGCCACCCTTGAAGGGCTGTTTGAGCAGGGCGCAGAGAGCCTGACGCAGCTGGTGGACGGGCTGAACGATCTGAGAATGCACGACCAGCAGGGCGAACCGTGGAGCGAGGCCAGCTTCGAGGCTTTTTTGCAGGTAAACGGATACTGAGGACACAGCGATGACGACAACGGTACAAAACTATCTCGATAAAGGTTTACGCGGCCTGTGGTATCCGGTGCTGGCAAGCTGGGAGGTGCAGTCCGCGCCGGTGGGCATCACCCGCCTCGGCGAGCAGATCGTTATCTGGCGTAATAAAGACGGCCAGCTGCAGGCGCTGGAAGACCGCTGCCCGCACCGCGGCGCGCGCCTGTCGATGGGCTGGAACCTCGGCGACCGCATCGCCTGCTGGTATCACGGCGTGGAAGTGGCGGGAAACGGCGAAGTGAAAGATGTCCCGGCGGTTGACAAGTGTCCGCTGGTGGGCCAGCAGTGCGTGCGCAGCTATAGCGTTCAGGAAGCGCACGGGGCGATCTTCTTATGGTTTGGCGCCACGGCGAACCAGCAGCCGGAGGAGCTGAGCTTCCCGGAAGAGCTGGCTAACGGCGACAAATACAGCAACTTTCTCTGCACCGCCGCGTGGAAATGCAACTATCAGTACGCGCTGGAAAACGTCATGGACCCGATGCACGGCACCTATCTGCACTCCTCTTCGCACTCGATGGCGGAAGGGGAGCGTAAAGCGGACATGGTGCTGCAGCCGACCAAAACCGGCTTTATCTTTGAGAAGAAGGGGCAGAGCGGCGTCAACTTTGACTGGGTAGAGCTCGGCAACAGCGGCGCCTGCTGGATGCGCCTGTCGATCCCGTATCAGAAACGCTTTGGGCCAGGAGGCCACTTCTTTATCGTCGGCATGGTGGTGCCGGAAGATAACGACAACTGTCGGGTCTTTTTCTGGCGTATCCGCGGCGTGCAGGGCTGGCAGCGCGATATGTGGCGCTTCATGTACCGCAACCGCCTGGAAAAACTGCACTGGGAAGTGCTCGAGCAGGATCGCGTGGTGCTGGAGAGCCTGGCGCCGAACGCCCGCGACCACGAATATCTCTATCAGCACGACGTCGGGCTGTCGCGCCTGCGCCGCATGATGCAAAAAGCGGCCAAAGAGCAGCTGGCGGCGCGCGAAGAACAGCAGGGCGCCGCCTGATGAACGGGCTGCTGAACGGAAAACGTATCGTGGTGACCGGGGCCGCGCGCGGGCTGGGCTATCACTTCGCCAAAGCCTGCGCGGAGCAGGGGGCGAAGGTGGTGATGTGCGACATCCTCGAGGGCGAACTGGCCGAGCGCGCGCATGAGCTCAGTGAACAAGGTTTTGCCATCGAGTCTTGCGCTATCGATCTGGCCGATCCGCACTCAATCGCGCAGGCGTTTAGCGCGATTGGCGAACGGGGCCCCATCGACGGACTGGTGAATAACGCCGCGATGGCCACCGGCGTCGGCGGCAAAGATATGATCGATTACGATCCGGATCTGTGGGATCGGGTGATGTCGGTTAACGTCAAGGGCACCTGGCTGGTGACCCGGGCGGCGGTGCCGCTGCTGCGTGAAGGCAGCGGGATCGTTAACGTGGCGTCGGACACCGCGCTGTGGGGCGCGCCGCGCCTGATGGCCTACGTCGCCAGCAAAGGCGCGGTGATCGCCATGACTCGCTCAATGGCGCGCGAGCTCGGGGAGAAGCGCATTCGCATCAACGCTATCGCCCCTGGGCTGACCCGCGTTGAGGCCACCGAGTACGTTCCGGCTGAACGTCATCAGCTATATGAGAACGGCCGGGCCCTCAGCGGCGCCCAGCAGCCGGAAGATGTCACCGGCAGCGTGGTGTGGCTGCTCAGCGAGCTGTCGCGGTTTATCACCGGACAGCTGATCCCGGTCAACGGCGGATTTGTTTTTAACTAAAGAGGCGAGGCGGTATGGCAAACGAGCGGGAAGTGAAGTATCTGGTGCCGGGCCTGGAGCGGGGGCTGGAGCTGCTGCTGGCGTTTGGCGAGCAGCATCGCGATCTGACCTTCGCCGAGCTGCATCGGCTGGTGGATATGCCGAAAGCGACCGCCTATCGCGTGGTGCAGACGCTGGAATATATGGGCTTTCTGGAGCGCAATCCGCGCACCAATACCTTTTCGCTCGGGATGAACGTCCTGCGTCTGGGCTTTGAATACATCGCCTCGCTGGATGTGGCGCAGGTCGGTCAGCCGGTGATTGAGCAGCTGCGCGATACCAGCCAGTGCAGCAGCCACCTGGCGATCCGCGACGGGCGGGACATCATCTACATCGCCCGCGTCAGCGCCGCCGGCTCGCGCATTAATCAGGTCAGCATCGGCACCCGGCTGCCGGTCCACTGCACTTCGCTTGGCCGCATGCTGCTGACCGACGTCTCCCGCCGCGAGTTCGAACTGCTGTTCCCTGACGAGCGGCTGCCGGGCAATACGCCGGGGCAAATTCACGACCGCGAAGCGCTGTGGCAGATGGTGCAGCAGGATAAGGCGCGGGGCTTTGTGATCGGCGAGTCCTTCTACCGTCACGGCATCTCCTCCATCGTTTACCCGGTCTACGATCGCAGCGGACGGGTGGCGGCGGTGGTGAGTATCCTGGTGCCGTCGGATGAGATCCCGCAGGCCGATCGCGAGCGGCTGCAAAACGATGTCAGCATGGCGGCGGACAAAATTTCAGGCTTCCTCGGGCATTTAGCTCAGGCTATTTAAATCAATACGTTAACTGCAGGCGCTTGGGTGCGTCGGGCATGTTTTACGCCCAAATCCGGGCGACCGAACGGTAAAGAGGCAACGAACGATGAGTGTAACCGGAATTGAAAAGCTGGAATTTGGCGTCGACGACCTGACCCATAGCGCCAAATTTATGCGTGATTTTGGCCTGACGAGCAATGCCGGCGGCCGGGGTTTTACCACCCTGAGCGGCGCCCAGGTCACGCTCAACCCGATCGACAGCCCGGATCTGCCGCCCGCCTTTGAGGCGGGTAACACCCTGCGCCGGATGACCTGGGGCGTAGCGGACCGGGCGGCGCTGGAGGCGCTGCGGCCGAAGCTGGCGCAGCAGCCGGCCTTTCGTGAAGTGGACGGCGCCCTCGAGTGCCAGGACCCGAACGGCATGACGCTGCGGGTTCAGGTGAGCCGGCAGACGCCGGTTGAACTGGACGTTGAGCCGATCAATCAGTGGGGCGATGTGCGGCGGATCGATACACCGAGCCCGGTTTACGAGCGCGCCCAGCCGATCAACATCGGCCACGTGGTGTTCTTCGTGGAGGAGCTGGCGGCGGTAGAGAGCTTTTATCGCGAAGCGCTCGGTTTCCAGGTGTCCGATCGCTATATCAACCGCGCGGTGTTCCTGCGCTGCGGCGCGCGCGGCGGGCATCACAATCTCTTCTTATTACAGCTGCCGACCCGCAGGCGCGGCCTTAACCACGTCGCCTTTACGGTGCGCGATATCCACGAAGTGATCGGCGGCGGGATCGCGATGAATAAAAGCCAGTGGAGCACCTTTATCGGCCCCGGCCGCCACCCGGTCTCTTCGGCCTACTTCTGGTACGTCAACAGCCCGACCGGCGGCGCGTTTGAGTACTACACCAACGACGACTATCTGACGGAAAACTGGCAGCCGCGCGAGCTGGAACACTCCCTGGTTTCCTTTACCGAGTGGGCGGTGGAGGGCGGTATCGACCACGACACCCGCCGCCAGCAGAAAAAGCCGGAGGCGGTATGACGGTGCGGATAGTGATTATCGGCGGCGGCCAGGCCGGCGGCTGGGCGGCAAAAACGCTGCGTGATGAAGGCTTCGACGGCGAGATCTGCGTCATCGCCGAGGAGGAGTGGGATTTTTACGAGCGCCCGCCGCTGTCGAAGGCGGCGCTGCTGGAGGCTGAACCGGCGCTGCCGCGTCTGTTTAGCGCAGAAGCTCAGCAGGCGCTGAACCTGAAGTGGTACCGCCCGCAGCGCGCGGAGGCCATCGATCGTGAGGCGAGAACCGTGCGCCTGAGCGGCGGCGAGCGGCTGACCTACGACCGTCTGCTGATCGCGACCGGCGGCCGCGCCCGCCTGCCCGGCGAGGCGTGGGCGCAGCATTCCCAGATCTACACCCTGCGCCACTGGCAGGATGCCCGGCGCCTGAAGCAGCGCCTGGC
>NZ_JAQGFU010000067.1:0-22137 GCF_030078455.1 Klebsiella sp. Ech2A
CGGTGACGTAGGAGGCTTTATCGCTCAGCAGCCAGGCGATCGCCTGGGCGACCTCTTCCGGCTGCCCGCCGCGCTGCATCGGCAGCATCGACTTCACGCGATCGACTCGTCCTGGCTCTCCGCCAGACGCATGCATTTCGGTATAAATCAGGCCCGGACGCACGCAGTTGACGCGAATCCCCTGCGCCGCCACCTCAAGCGCCAGCCCCGTCGTCAGCGTATCGACCGCGCCTTTGGAAGCTGCATAATCGACATACTCGAACGGCGCACCCAGGCGCGATGCAGCGGAAGAGACGTTCACAATCGCGCCGCCTTTCCCGCCGTGCTTATGAGACATTCGCTTTACCGCCTCGCGACAGCAGAGGAAATAGCCGGTGACGTTGGTGCTCAGCACCCGGTTAATCCGCTCGGCGCTCAGGTCTTCGACAGCGCTCTGGGTAAACAGAATGCCGGCATTATTGACCAGCGCGCTCAGGGGTTCGCCAAGGCGGTCGATGCCGGCAAACATCGCCATCACCTGCGCTTCGTCGCTGATATCCGCGCGCAGCGCGATAGCCTTGCCGCCCCGGGCAATAATCTCATTCACCACTTCCGTCGCCGCCTTCACGTTGTGATGGTAATTCACCGCCACGGTATAGCCTTCCTGCGCCAGCAGCAGCGCCGTCGCCCTGCCAATTCCGCGGCTCGCGCCGCTAATCAATGCCACCGTCATCGCATTCTCCCAAAAAATAAAGGCGCCGCAGCGCCTTTAAAAGATAGTCTAATCAGCTAATTACTGATATTCGCTCATCGGTACGCAGGAGCAGAACAGGTTACGGTCGCCGTAAACATCGTCCAGACGCTTCACCGTCGGCCAGTATTTATTCGCCAGGCCTGCCGGGAACACCGCCAGCTCGCGGGTGTACGGATGGCTCCACTCCGCAACCAGCTCGCCCTGGGTGTGCGGCGCGTTCACCAGCGGGTTATCCGCCAGCGGCCACTCGCCCGCTTTCACGCGCTCAATTTCGCCGCGGATCGCCAGCATCGCCTCGATAAAGCGGTCCAGCTCAACCTTGCTTTCCGATTCGGTCGGCTCAACCATCAGCGTACCGGCCACCGGGAAGGACATGGTCGGCGCGTGGAAACCAAAGTCGATCAGACGCTTGGCAATGTCCAGCTCGCTGATGCCGGTCTCTTCCTTCAGCGGACGAATATCCAGAATGCATTCGTGCGCCACGCGGCCGTCGCGGCCGGTATAGAGCACCGGGAAAGCCTCTTTCAGGCGCGTCGCGATGTAGTTAGCGTTGAGGATAGCCACCTGGCTGGCCTGCTTCAGTCCTTCCGCGCCCATCATGCGGATATACATCCAGCTGATAGGTAAAATGGAGGCGCTGCCGAACGGTGCCGCGGAAACCGCGCCCTGACGGGTCAGCATGCCTTCAATTTGCACCACGCTGTGGCCCGGAACGAACGGGGCCAGGTGCGCCTTCACGCCGATTGGGCCCATGCCAGGGCCGCCGCCGCCGTGCGGAATGCAGAAGGTTTTGTGCAGGTTAAGGTGCGACACGTCCGCGCCGATAAAGCCCGGAGAGGTGATCCCCACCTGCGCATTCATGTTCGCGCCGTCGAGGTAAACCTGGCCGCCGAACTGATGCACAATCTCGCACACTTCGCGGATGGTCTCTTCATACACGCCGTGCGTCGACGGGTAGGTCACCATGATGCAGGAGAGATTTTCCCCCGCCTGCTCTGCCTTAAGGCGCAGATCGGCGAGATCGATGTTGCCGTTTTTATCGCAGGCCACGACCACCACCTGCATCCCTGCCATCTGCGCGGATGCCGGGTTGGTGCCGTGCGCCGAGCTTGGGATCAGGCAGATATCGCGATGGCCTTCATTGCGGCTCTCGTGGTAATGACGGATAGCCAGCAGGCCCGCATATTCTCCCTGGGCGCCGGAGTTCGGCTGCATGCACACGGCGTCGTAGCCGGTCAGCTTCACCAGCCAGTCGGAGAGCTGGGCGATCATCTGATGATAACCTTCCGCCTGCTCTGCCGGGCAGAACGGGTGCAGCTCGGCAAACTCAGGCCAGGTGATCGGGATCATTTCCGCCGCGGCGTTGAGCTTCATGGTGCAGGATCCCAGCGGGATCATCGCCTGATTCAGCGCCAGATCTTTACGCTCCAGCGAGTGCATATAGCGCATCATCTCGGTTTCGCTGTGGTAGCGATTAAACACCGGGTGGGTCAGGATCGCATCGTCGCGCAGCATGTTGGCCGGGATCGAACGGCTATCGAGCGCAACGTCTTTGTCCAGGGTATCGATATCCAGCCCGTGCGCCTCGCCAACGATCGCGCGGAACAGGTTCAGCACGTCTTCGCGGGTGGTCGCTTCATCGAGGGTGATACCGACCGCGTTGTGAATGTCGCTGCGCAGGTTAATTTCCAGCGCCTCGGCGCGCGCCAGCACCGCGGCTTTATCGGCAACGTCAACGCAGAGGGTGTCAAAGTAGTGCGCGTGACGCAGCTTGAGCCCTTTCTTCTGCAGGCCATCGGCGAGAATATCCGTCAGGCGATGGATGCGGCTGGCGATACGCTTCAGGCCAGCGGGTCCGTGGAAGACCGCATACAGGCTGGCGATATTGGCCAGCAGCACCTGGGAAGTACAAATATTGGAGTTCGCTTTCTCGCGGCGGATATGCTGCTCGCGGGTCTGCATCGCCATGCGCAGCGCGGTGTTGCCGGCGGCATCTTTCGATACGCCGATAATACGGCCGGGCATGGAGCGTTTGAATTCATCTTTTGCCGCGAAGAAGGCCGCGTGCGGACCGCCGTAGCCCATCGGCACGCCGAAACGCTGGGCGGAACCGAAGACGATATCGGCGCCCTGCTTGCCCGGCGCGGTCAGCAGCACCAGGGTCATAAAGTCGGCCGCCACGCTCACCACGACCTTGCGCGCTTTAAGCTCGGCAATCAGGCCTGAGTAATCGTGCACTTCGCCGGTCGTACCGACCTGCTGCAGCAGCACGCCGAAAACGTCCTGATGATCGAGCGCTTTGTCCGCGTCATCGACAATGACGTCAAAGCCGAAGGTTTCCGCGCGGGTGCGGACCACGTCCAGGGTTTGCGGGTGCACGTCGGCAGCCACAAAGAAGCGGTTCGCGTTCTTGAGCTTGCTGACGCGCTTCGCCATCGCCATCGCTTCCGCGCCGGCGGTTGCTTCATCCAGCAGCGAGGCAGAGGCGATATCCAGCCCGGTCAGATCGAGCGTAACCTGCTGGAAGTTGAGCAGCGATTCGAGGCGACCCTGCGATACTTCCGGCTGATAAGGGGTATACGCGGTATACCAGCCCGGGTTTTCCAGCATATTGCGCTGAATAACCGGCGGCAGCTGCACGGCGGTGTAGCCCATGCCGATGTAAGACTTAAAGCGCTTGTTACGCCCGGCAATTGCCTTCAGCTCCGCGAGCGCGGCGAATTCCGTCGTCGCATCACCGACCTGCGGCGGCGTTGCCAGCTGAATATCCTGCGGCACAATCTGGCCAATCAGGGCGTTAAGCGAATCGGCGCCAACGGTATTCAGCATCTCCTGCTGTTGCTGAGCATCCGGACCGATGTGACGTTCAATAAAGGCGCCGCGGTTTTCAAGCTGACCTAAAGTCTGAGTCATGAGCGATGGTTCCTGAAACGTGCAGTGAATCGTAATTGTCTGACTGGTTTGCCCGATTGAGCGCGCATGCTCACCGGGCCTTTCTACGCAAAACCGTTCACGCGGCTGGCAGCGACGCCAGCGGACGAATTAGCCGGGAAGCTAACGCGCCCGCCGCGTGAAGGATGGACGTAGCTACTCGTCTTCTAACAGCGCGGCATAAGCCGTCGCGTCCAGCAGCGCCGCGACCTGAGCTTCATCGCTGGCTTTGATTTTGAAGATCCAGCCGTCGGCGTACGGATCGCTGTTAATCAGCTCTGGGGAGTCATTCAGCTCTTCGTTCACCGCCACGATCTCGCCGCTAATCGGAGCATAGATATCCGAGGCCGCTTTTACCGACTCCGCAACGGCGCAGTCATCGCCGGCTTCCACCGCCGCGCCGACTTCCGGCAGATCGACGAAAACCATATCGCCAAGCAGCTCCTGCGCGTGTTCGGTGATGCCAACGGTGTAGGTGCCGTCAGCCTCTTTGCGCAGCCACTCGTGTTCTTTACTGTATTTCAGTTCTGCTGGTACGTTGCTCATCAATTCATCTCCAAAAGGGGGAATCACGCAACGGCTTTGCCGTTACGCACAAAAACGGGTTTAGTCACTTTTACCGGCATTTCGCGGTTACGGATTTGTACGACAGCCGTTTCACCGATGCCCGCCGGCACGCGTGCCAGTGCAATACTGTAGCCCAGCGTCGGGGAGAACGTCCCGCTGGTGATAATGCCCTCTTGCTGATTACCATCAGCATCGGTAAAGCGCACCGGCAGACCGCCGCGCAGTACGCCCTTCTCGGTCATCACCAGACCAACCAGCTGCTCGGTGCCTTTTTCGCGCTGCAGCTCCAGCGCTTCGCGACCGATAAAGCTGCGATCGGCAGGTTCCCAGGCGATGGTCCAGCCCATATTCGCCGCCAGCGGGGAGACGCCTTCGTCCATCTCCTGGCCGTACAGATTCATCCCGGCTTCCAGGCGCAGCGTATCGCGAGCGCCGAGGCCACAGGGCTTCACGCCCGCGTCCAGCAGGCTGCGCCAGAAATCGGCGGCCTGCTCTTTCGGCAGCGCAATCTCGTAGCCCGCTTCGCCGGTATAGCCGGTGGTAGCGATAAATAAATCTCCCGCCTGCACGCCAAAGAACGGCTTCATGCCGGCAACGGCCTGGCGCTGCTGCTCGTTAAACAGGGTGGCGGCCTTCTCTTTCGCCTGCGGGCCCTGAACGGCGATCAGCGACAGATCGTCGCGCACGGTTATCTCCAGGCCATAGGGCTCAGCCTGCTGGCCGATCCAGGCGAGGTCTTTTTCGCGCGTCGCGGAGTTAACAACAAGGCGGAAATAGTCTTCCGTCAGGAAATAGACAATCAGGTCATCGATAACGCCCGCCGAAGCGGTCAGCATTCCGCTGTATAGCGCTTTGCCTGGGATGGTGAGCTTCGCCACATCGTTAGCCAGCAGATAGCGCAGGAACTCGCGCACCCGGCTCCCGTGGAAGTCGACGATGGTCATGTGCGAGACGTCGAACATGCCGGCATCGCTGCGCACCGCGTGGTGTTCATCAATCTGGGAACCGTAATGCAGCGGCATCATCCAGCCATGGAAGTCCACCATGCGAGCACCGCACAGCGTGTGTTGTTCATACAACGGAGTCTGTTGAGCCATCTTTTCCTCGTCGAATAAAACGGAACCAGCTACTTTTTTGCGGCGATTTCGCCCCGCGAAATCCGGCGTCGAGGCCCTTCACCGGCACCGACGCAAACGTTATCTTTTGCCTGAACTTACCACCGAAACCGGCGCTAAACCATAAGGTAAATCAGGACATCACATTAGCTTATGACCAAAACTCGCCAAAAATCCTACAGAATTATTGACTGTAAAAAAGCGATTAATGCCACATAAAATTAACATAACCGCCGAACAAAGCAGGTCATGATGGTATTTTATGCGAAAAAATGGGCCTATTTTCTTTAACAAAAAAAGAGAGACATTAATAAAACTAATGCGAAAAAATGGGTGAGATTAGATTATTTCAAATGAGAGGGGAAAACCCGGCGCGAGGCCGGGTGAGAGAAGTGTGACGAGCTTAACGTAACCAGCCAGGAAGGTCGTTCAGCCCCATCGCCTGACGAATCAGCTGCGGCTTGACGCCCGGCAGCGTATCGGCAAGCTTGAGGCCGATATCGCGCAGCAGCTTCTTCGCCGGATGGCTGCCGGCAAACATTTCGCGAAAGCCCTGCATTCCCGCCAGCATCAGCGCGGCGCTGTGCTTGCGGCTGCGCTCATAGCGGCGGAGGTACAGATGCTGGCCGATATCCTTGCCCTGAGCGTGCAGGCGCCTGAGCTCATCGATAAGCTCTGCGGCATCCATAAAGCCCAGGTTCACCCCCTGCCCGGCCAGCGGGTGGATGGTGTGGGCGGCGTCGCCAACCAGCGCCAGACGATGGGCGGCAAACTGCCGCGCGTAGCGGCCGGTCAGCGGGAAAACTTCGCGCTCGCTCTCAATCTGGCACAGGCCAAGGCGGTTATCGAAGGCGATATTCAGCGCCTGATTAAACGTCGCCTCGTCCGCCTGCTGCATCTGCTCCGCTTCCTGCGGCGGTAGCGACCAGACGATCGAACACAGGTGCGGATCGCTGAGCGGCAGGAAGGCGAGGATACCGTCGCCGTGGAAGGCCTGGCGCGCGATGGCCCGATGCGGCTCCGCGGTGCGGATGGTGGCCACCAGCGCGTGATGGCGATAGTCCCAGAAGGTCAGCGGAATATCGGCCTTGTTGCGCAACCACGAGTTGGCACCGTCGGCGCCGACCACCAGCCGGGCGGTGAGCATGCTGCCGTCCTGCAGGCTAAGGAAGGCTTCGTTCTCCCCCCATGCGACCTGCTGCAGCTGCGCCGGGGCCAGCAGCGTAACGTCAGAGCAGCGCTGCGCCTTTTGCCACAGCGCGTGGTGAACGACCGCGTTTTCAATAATGTGTCCGAGGTGGCTGAAGCCCAGGCTTTGGTCATCGAAGCTGATGTGGCCAAAGCTGTCTTTATCCCACACTTCCATCCCGTGATAGCAGCTGGCGCGGCGGGCGATAATGGCTGGCCAGACGTCAAGCTTGCTCAGGAGCTTCTCGCTGGCGGCGTTAATCGCTGAGACCCGCAGCGCTGGCCGCGCATCGGCGCTCAGCGGCTGTGGCTCAGCCTGCTCAAGGACGGCGACGCGCAGCCCGCTGCCCTGCAATCCGCAGGCCACCGCCAGCCCCACCATGCCACCGCCCACAATGGCAACATCAACACTTTGCACGTTCAACTCCTTAACGGGGGACCCAACCGAGGGTACGCTGCGCCAGCGCATCGCGCGCCGGAGTAAATAATTCCATCGCCATCAGGCCGAGGTTGCGCCCCGCAACCAGCGGCGCCCAACGGTTGGCAAACAGATGAACCAGGCCATCGGTCACGCCGATAGTCGCGGACTTATCGTCCGCTCGCCGCGCCTGATACTGCTCAAGCAAGGCGTAATCGCCGGGATCGCGCCCGCTGGCACCGGCCTCGGCCACAATTTCAGCCAGGCTCATCACATCGCGCAGGCCGAGGTTAAACCCCTGGCCGGCAATGGGATGCAGCGTCTGCGCCGCGTTGCCGACCAGCGCCAGGCGATGGGAAACGGCGCGGCTGGCGGTGGTTAACGCCAGCGGATAAACGCTGCGCGCCCCGGCGTGGGTAATCCGCCCCAGCCGCCAGCCAAACGCCTGCTGCAGCTCGCGGCAAAAACATTCGTCCGACCAGCTCAGGACGTCGTCATAGCGGGAGTGAGGGTGGCACCACACCAGCGAACAGCGGCCCTGCGACATCGGCAGCATCGCCAGGGGGCCGTGCTCGGTAAACCGCTCAAAGGCGCGCCCCTCGTGGGGCAAAGCGGTGCTGACGTTGGCAATAATCGCCAGCTGTTGGTAGGGCTGCTGCTGCCAGCTGATACCGCAGCGGGCGCCAATCGTCGAGCGCGATCCGTCCGCCGCCACCAGCAGCCTGCCGTCGATCGTTTCGCCGCTGTCCAGGGTGATGCTGACGCCCTCCTCCCAGCGGCTGACGTTCTCTACTTTTGCCGGACAGTGCAGGGTAATACCCGGCGCCTCGCGCAGTTGCGCAAACAGGCGCTGGCCAATATCGTGCAGCTCAACGACCTGGCCCAGCGCCGCCAGGCCATAGTCCTGAGCGTCCAGCGTGACGAATCCCGCATGGCCGCGGTCGCTGACGTGCACGCGCTGGATCGGCGTCGCGCAGTCGGCGATCTCCTGCCAGATACCGACGCGCGCCAGCTGCTGGCAGGTGCCTGCCGCCAGCGCAATCGCCCTGCCGTCAAATCCTGGATGCTTCGATGATTCCGGCGCCGCCGCTTCTACCAGATGGACCGGCAGCGCGCCGTCGGTCAGCCGGGAGATAGCCAGAGCCAGGGTCGCGCCGGTCATGCCGCCGCCAACGATCAGCACGCTCATGAGCGTTGCGCCGTCGCCATCAGCGCTTCGATATCGTCAGCGCGTTTCACCACCCCGGCGGTGAGATTTTCATTGCCGTCAGCAGTGATCACAATATCGTCTTCGATGCGGATACCGATACCGCGATACTGCGGCGGCACGTCGGCATCGGTGGCAATATACAGCCCCGGCTCAACGGTCAGCACCATGCCCGGCTCGAGAACCCGGGAACGGTCGACATCGTAGTTTCCGACATCATGCACGTCCAGCCCCAGCCAGTGGCTCAGGCCGTGCATAAAGAACGGGCGGTGCGCATTGTTAGCCAGCAGCTCGTCAACGTCCCCTTTAAGAATGCCGAGGCGCAGCAGGCCAACGACCATTATCCGCACGACTTCCTGATTAACCTCCTGAATAGAAGTGCCAGGGCGGTAGAGCGTCAGCGCGGTTTCCAGCGATTCGAGGACAATGTCATAAATTTCGCGCTGGGCCGGGCTAAATTTGCCGTTAACCGGGAAGGTGCGGGTAATATCGCCCGCATAGCCGCGGTATTCGCAGCCGGCATCGATCAGCACCAGATCGCCATCGCGCAGCTCGCACTCGTTTTCGGTGTAATGCAGAATGCAGCCGTTGTCGCCGCCGCCAACGATGGTGTTATAGGAAGGGAAGCGGGCGCCGTGACGGTTGAATTCGTGGAGAATTTCGCCTTCCAGCTGGTATTCGAACATCCCCGGCTGGCACTTTTCCATCGCCCGGGTGTGGGCCAGGGCGGAGATCTCTCCGGCGCGGCGCAGCACCTCCAGCTCTTCTGGCGATTTGAACAGGCGCATCTCATGCACTATCGGCCGCCAGTCGATGACGGAATTTGGCGCCTGCAGGTTCTGGCGCGAGCCCTTACGCAGCTTCTCCAGCGCCGTGAAGACGATTTTATCGGCGTAGGCATATTCGCCCTGCGCAAAATAGATGGCGTCAAGGCCGTTCAGCAGCTGGAACAGCTGCTGGTTAATTTCGCTGAACGCCAGGGCGCGGTCGACGCCGAGCTTCGCGGGCGCGGCGTCCTGCCCGAGGCGACGACCGAACCAGATCTCTGCCGTCAGATCGCGGACGCGGTTAAACAGCACGCTGTGGTTATGGGTTTCGTCGCTTTTAATCAGCACCAGCAAGGCTTCAGGCTCATTGAAGCCGGTGAAGTACCAAAAATCGCTGTTCTGCCGGTAGGGATATTCTGAATCTGCGCTGCGTACCGCTTCCGGTGCGGCGAAAATAAGCGCCGCGCTGCCCGGCTGCATCTGCGCTAACAGCGCCTGGCGACGAGAAAGAAATTCCTGCTGTGTCATGACGCCCCCTCAACAAATCGTAATTAGTGTAGTGTCGGCTTGCGTACTTCCGGTGCGGTTGGCTGCTGGCGCGAGAAGTTTTCGTGGCACAGCAGCGCGGCAACGCGTACGTACTCGATAATCTCTTCTAACGACATCTCCAGCTCTTCCTGGTCTTCGTCTTCGTCGTAGCCCAGCTGCGCAATGTTGCGCAGATCGTCGATGGCTTCGCCGGTTTCATCTTTGACCTTATCCAGCTTCGGCTGAGTCACACCAAGGCCTAGCAGGAAGTGGTTAACCCAACCGGCCAGCGCATCGGCGCGTTCAAACACGGTCACGTTCTCCCCTTCCGGCAGATAGAGCTGGAACAGAAAGCCATCGTCTTCCAGCGAGTCGCTGGTCGCGGAATGCATGTTGCGCAGAGACTGCGCCAGCTCGTGGCCGAATGCGAGACCTTCGTTCGTCAGGTCGTGCACCAGCGGCTGCCAGCTGCTGTCTTTATTACCGCCGCACAGGATCCCGCTGATCAAACCGTGCATTTCGGCCGGGGTTAAGCCCACGCCCTGTTGGTTCAGTAACTGGTCTACGGCGTTGTAACCAGGCATTTCGTTCTGTATAGACATGCGCATTCGTCATCGTTGGGAGGAATATTCATGATATGCTACCACTTTGGACCCTGGTGAACCAGAATAGGGCTTGTACCTTCGCATCAGGGTAGCTATAGTGTCGCCCCTTCGTAGCCCCGGGTATGGGCGTGAAGGCCGCGCAGTCAATCAGCAGGAAGGTGGCATGTCTGCACAACCCGTCGATCTCCAAATTTTTGGCCGTTCACTTCGCGTGAATTGCCCGCCTGAACAAAGGGATGCCTTGAGTCAGGCAGCTGATGACCTGAATCAGCGGTTGCAAGATTTAAAAGAACGCACTAGAGTCACAAATACTGAGCAGCTGGTCTTCATCGCCGCGTTGAACATCAGCTATGAGTTAACTCAGGAAAAAGCGAAAACCCGCGACTACGCCTCCAGTATGGAACAGCGTATTCGGATGCTTCAGCAGACCATCGAACAAGCGTTGCTTGAGCAAGGTCGCATAAGCGAAAGAACCGGGCCAAAGTTTGAATAACACTTTGCAATTAACTGTGTTAGAGTAATCGCAAGAACAAAATTTCTCTGAGATGTTTGCAAGCGGGCCAGTCCCCTGAGCCGATATTTCATACCACAAGAATGTGGCGCTCCACGGTTGGTGAGCATGCTCGGTTCGTCCGAGAAGCCTTAAAACTGTGACGACGCATTCACCTTGAACCAAGGGTTCAAGGGTTACAGCCTGCGGCGGCATCTCGGAGATTCCCTTCTTTTAGCGCTTCATTTCGCACCACTTCAGATTCAGCATTACACCTACTCTGTATTACACTACGCCTACATGCATAACCGGCTCACGTCGTGACGTGATAATGCCAGATCAGGCGATCTTTCATGACCCAAATTTCTGATACCCGCTCAACCCGACAGCAGATTCGCCAGCACATCCGCCAGCTTCGACGCGCGCTGACGCCTGAACAGCAGGCCAGTTTTGCCGCGCTGGGTGCGAACCGCATGATGGCCTATCCGCCGGTGACCCTCGCGCGAACCGTGGCGCTGTTTCTTTCCTTCGACGGCGAGCTGGATACCCAGCCGCTGATTGAGCAGCTGTGGCGGGCGGGAAAACGCGTCTATCTCCCCGTGCTCCACCCTTTCAGCCCGGGAAACCTGCTGTTTTTACACTACCATCCGCAAAGCGAACTGGTGATAAACCGCCTGAAAATTCACGAGCCAAAGCTCGACGTGCACGACGTGCTGCCGCTGTCCCAGCTGGACGTGCTGATTACGCCGCTGGTGGCCTTCGATGCGCTCGGCCAGCGCCTGGGAATGGGCGGGGGATTTTACGACAGGACGCTGCAAAACTGGCGCCAGTATCCTCTGCTGCCCGTCGGCTACGCCCACGATTGCCAGCAGGTTGACCTACTGCCGACGGAGCAGTGGGATATCCCGCTGCCCGCGGTGATCACGCCCTCAAAGCTGTGGCAGTGGGCGTAGGTTATTGGTAGCCGAGCGTCTTCAGCTGCCGGTTATGCCGGCCGCTTAGCAGGAAGAGAGTCGCCAATGCCCCCAGCAGCGCGCAGAACATATCCGACTGGGTGTCCCACGGGTCGCCCTGGGTGCCGAGAAAATCGTCCGCCCCCTGCCCCATCGCCAGCGCCGCCCACCATTCAATCAGCTCGTAGGTCGCGCTGATCGCCAGCGCGATGCAGCAGACCAGAAATGACAGCATCTTGCGCCCGCGGACGTAGCCGCCGCGAATAAGAATTTCCCGCGCCGCCAGCGCCGGCACCAGCCCCTGAAAAAAGTGGCCGAGCTTATCGTACGGATTGCGGCTTAGATTCAGCCACGCCTGCACGTCAAAGCCAATCGGTACTTTGGCGTAGGTATACATCCCACCCACCATCAGAATGATGGCGTGAAAGAAGATAAGCGTGTACAGGAGCGGGGTGAGCGGATAGCGCGAACGCGTCGCCAGCAGCAGCGGAACGATGATAATGACCGGCGTCACTTCCATCAGCCACGTCAGGCGGTCGTGCGTCCCCCATCCCGTCCATGCAAGGATCAGCAGCAGGAGGAGAACGCCGGTATTCAATAGTGATTTATGCATAGGTTAAAGGGATCCCCGCAGGGATCCTCGATGTGAATCAGAACAACAGACGCGCGCGGATGGTGCCCGGAATCGCCTTCATTGCCAGCAGCGCCTGCTGCGCTACATCCTCTTCGGCTTCAATATCGATAACCACGTAGCCCATCTGCGGGGTGGTTTGTAGATACTGCGCCGCGATGTTGATGCTCTGAGCGGCAAAGATCTGGTTGATGGCGGTCAGCACGCCGGGACGGTTCTCGTGAATATGCAGCAGACGGCGGCCGCCGTGCAGCGGCAGCGACACTTCCGGGAAGTTAACCGCGGAAAGGGTTGAGCCGTTGTCGGAGTACTTCGCCAGCTTGCCCGCCACTTCCAGACCGATATTTTCCTGCGCTTCCTGGGTTGAGCCCCCGATATGCGGCGTCAGGATCACGTTGTCAAACTCGCACAGCGGCGAGGTGAACGGATCGCTGTTGGTGGCCGGTTCGGTCGGGAAGACGTCAATGGCCGCGCCTGCCAGGTGCTTGCTCGCCAGCGCATCGCAGAGGGCCGGGATATCGACCACGGTACCGCGAGAGGCGTTGATCAGCAGCGCGCCAGGCTTCATCAGCGCCAGCTCTTCCGCGCCCATCATATTTTTGGTGGAGGCATTTTCCGGCACGTGCAGGCTCACCACGTCGCTCATGTTCAGCAGGTCGGAGAGATGCTGCACCTGGGTGGCGTTACCAAGCGTAAGTTTACTTTCAATATCATAGAAATAGACGTGCATCCCCAGCGATTCGGCCAAAATGCCCAGCTGCGTGCCGATATGGCCATAGCCGATAATACCGAGCTTTTTGCCGCGCGCTTCAAAGCTGCCGACCGCCAGTTTGTTCCACACGCCGCGGTGCGCTTTGGCGTTCGCTTCAGGGACGCCGCGCAGCATCAGCAGCAGCTCGCCAATGACCAGTTCGGCAACGGAGCGGGTGTTAGAAAACGGGGCGTTAAAGACGGGGATGCCGCGTTTTGCCGCCGCGTCCAAATCGACCTGGTTAGTACCGATGCAGAAGCAGCCAACGGCGACCAGCTTTTCTGCGGCAGCGAAAATCTCTTCCGTCAGGTGAGTACGGGAGCGCAGGCCAATGAAATGGGCATCACGGATTGATGCTTTCAGCGCTTCGCTATCGAGCGCGCCTTTGTGAAATTCAATGTTGGTATAGCCTGCAGCGCGGAGGTTATCCACCGCCTTTTGATGCACACCTTCAACCAGCAGAAACTTAATCTTGTCTTTTTCCAGTGATACCTTAGCCATTTCCCCGTCCTGTTTTTGTCTTATCTGATGTCGTGTGGAACGACACTTCATCCCAGCAACATATCAAAAAAAACTATCGCAGCAATATGAACGTTTGCGTCGACGTCCTGAAGAAATATCACACAGAGGGAAATAGCAGGACAAAAAACCAGAAAGGGAAAGAAAGGTAGATTGTTACTCAGGCTAGTTGCATAAATGTGACAGAAGTCACCAAATTCAGCCTGGAGAAAAAATATTTGCGAGGGAGCGATTCGCTCCCCCCGAACGGATTATTTTACGATGGTTTTAACGCCATCGGCGGTGCCGATCAGCGCGACATCGGCGCCACGGTTGGCGAACAGACCCACCGTCACGACGCCAGGAATACCGTTAATGGCATTTTCCAGCGCGATGGCGTCGAGGATCTCGAGGCCGAAAACATCGAGAATGACGTTACCGTTGTCGGTAATCACGCCCTGACGGTACTCCGGGCGGCCGCCCAGCTTCACCAGCTCGCGCGCCACGGCGCTACGAGCCATAGGAATAACTTCTACCGGCAGCGGGAATTTGCCGAGGATATCGACCTGCTTGGAGGCGTCGGCGATGCAGATAAACTTGTCCGCAACCGAGGCGATAATCTTCTCGCGGGTGAGCGCCGCGCCGCCGCCTTTAATCATCTGCATATGGCCGTTGATCTCATCCGCACCGTCCACGTAAATCCCTAAACGGTCGACGCTATTGAGATCGAAAACCGGAATGCCCAGGCTCTTCAGCTTTTCGGTGGAGGCATCGGAGCTGGAAACGGCACCCTCAATCTGCCCTTTCATTGTACCCAGCGCATCAATAAAATGCGCGGCCGTGGAGCCGGTGCCGACACCCACGATGGTGCCCGGCTGAACATACTGCAATGCCGCCCAGCCTACTGCTTTTTTCAGTTCATCTTGCGTCATGATTATGGTCCGAGATGTGAATACCTGAGGCGCATTATAGAACATCGGGGGTGTTATTGTCCCTGCGACGGGGATCACACATCTGAGCAGACTATTTTCGTCTTCATCAAAAAGAAATTTATGTCATAGTGCAAGTTAATGAAAAGTTATGGGGGTACGCCAGAACAATGAAACGACCGGACTACAGAACACTACAAGCGCTGGACGCGGTGATAAGAGAACGTGGGTTTGAGCGCGCCGCGCAGAAGCTATGCATTACACAGTCCGCCGTCTCTCAGCGTATTAAACAGCTGGAAAACATGTTCGGCCAGCCGCTGCTGGTGCGTACCGTACCGCCGCGTCCTACCGAGCAGGGGCAGAAGCTGCTGGCCCTGCTGCGCCAGGTTGAGCTGCTGGAAGAGGAGTGGCTGGGCGATGAGCAAACCGGCTCGACGCCGCTGCTGCTGTCGCTGGCGGTGAACGCCGACAGTCTGGCGACCTGGCTGCTGCCGGCGCTCTCCAGCGTGCTTTCCGACTCCCCTATTCGCCTGAACCTGCAGGTGGAAGACGAAACCCGCACCCAGGAGCGCCTGCGTCGCGGCGAAGTGGTCGGGGCGGTCAGTATCCAGCCGCAGGCGCTGCCAAGCTGCCTGGTCGATCAGCTCGGGGCGCTGGACTACCTGTTTGTCGCCTCGAAAGAGTTTGCGCAACGCTATTTTCCCAACGGCGTAACCCGCTCGGCGCTGCTCAAAGCGCCGGTAGTCGCCTTCGATCATCTCGACGACATGCATCAGGCGTTTTTGCAGCAGAACTTCGATCTGCCGCCGGGCAGCGTGCCTTGCCATATCGTTAACTCATCGGAAGCCTTTGTGCAGCTCGCCCGTCAGGGCACCACCTGCTGTATGATCCCGCATCTGCAGATCGAAAAAGAGCTGAACAGCGGCGAGCTTATCGATTTAACGCCGGGCCTGTTCCAGCGCCGGATGCTCTACTGGCATCGCTTCGCGCCGGAAAGCCGGATGATGCGCCGGGTCACCGATGCGCTGATTGCTTACGGGCACAAGGTGTTGCGCCAGGACTAAACCTCGGGCATAAAAAAAGCCCCTTCAGCTGAAGGGGCTTTTTTGCATCTGGCTTACTGCGCCGCGGCGGCCGGTTTCTCCGGCGCCGCCGGCTGAGCCGGCTGGGTTGGCTGCAGTTCAAAGACCACATCCACCTGATCGTCAAACTGGATCGTCGCCTGCTCGTAGGTTTCCTGGGCGGAAACCGGCGCGGCATCGGCGGCTTTCATCATGCGCACCATCGGGCTCGGCTGATAGTTCGAGACGTGGTAGCGAACGCTATAAACCGGGCCCAGCTTGCCGTGGAAGCCGGCAGCCAGCTCCTGCGCCTGGTGCACGGCGTCATCGATGGCCGCCTTACGCGCCTTATCTTTATAGGCATCCGGTTGCGCAACGCCCAGCGATACCGAGCGAACTTCGTTCAGGCCGGCCTTCAGCGCGCCGTCCAGCAGGCCGTTAAGCTTGTCCAGCTGACGCAGCGTCACTTCGACGGTGCGCACGGCACGGTAGCCCTTCAGGATGCTTTTACCGTTCTGGTAATCATAGTCAGGCTGGGTGCGCAGGTTCGCGGAGTTGATATCCTTCTTGGCAATGCCGTTCTTTTCCAGGAAAGAGAGGTATTGCGCAACGCGATCGTCGGCCTGCTTTTTCGCCGATGCGGCGTCTTTCGCGGCCACGTTGACTTCAATTGCCAGGGTCGCAATATCGGGCGCCGCAGCAACGCTGGCGGTACCCGAGGTCACAATGTGGGGGCCATTTGGCAATTCATTTGCCTGAGCTGCCATTGAGCTGAATCCGATTGCTGCCGCCAGGGCCATGAGCTTTAACTTCACTGTCGTTTCTCCATCTACATTGGTCGCCCATATACGGACGCATGCCAGCAAGCTTAACGCGTATAAGCGAAAAGTCCATCGGACTAAGCCTGGTTGAGCAGCGCCTGTACGTGTAAAAAGCCATCTTTCGCCAGCTGGACGGCGATCAGCCACATCACCAGGCCAACCAGCACGTTAATGATCCGCTGCGCCCGGGCGGTGCGCAAACGCGGCGCCAGCCAGGCCGCCAGCAGGGCCAGGCCGAAGAACCACAGGAACGAGGCGCTGATGGTGCCGAGCGCAAACCAGCGCTTCGGCTCAACCGCCAGCTGCCCGCCCAGGCTGCCGAGCACCACGAAGGTATCGAGATAGACGTGCGGGTTCAGCCAGGTAACCGCCAGCATGGTGACAATAATTTTCCACCGCCCCTGCTTCATCACCTCCGCGCTCGCCAGTTCCAGATTGTCGCTAAAAGCCGTTTTCAGCGCGCCGAAACCGTACCACAGCAGGAAGGCCACGCCGCCCCAGGTGACCAGCGCCAGCAGCCACGGCGACTGCATCAGCAGCGCGCTGCCGCCAAAAATACCGGCGCAGATCAGCAGCAGATCGCTAATCGCGCACAGCAGCGCAATCATCAGATGATACTGGCGGCGAATCCCCTGATTCATCACAAACGCATTCTGCGGGCCAAGCGGCAAAATCATAGCCGCTCCCAGGGCAAGCCCCTGAAAGTAATACGATAACATAGTGGTTTTTCCGATGAGGTCGTTAATGCAGGTGAATATAGCGCGAAGAAATCATTAGAGGAAATTGATAATATTAATCATTAATAAGCGATGCTAATAATGATGTTCTGCTAAAGGCCAGCGGGTGCTGGCCTTTATCGACTGCGGGTGCTGAACTACTCCGCCTGCTCCTGCGGACGGATCACGTGCACGTCCATCTGCGGGTACGGAAAGCTGATGCCGTTGGCGTCAAAGTCGCGCTTGATGCGCTCCAGAACATCCCAGTAAACGCTTTGCAGATCGCTGCTCTGGCTCCAGACGCGGATAACGTAGTTAACCGACGACGCGCCCAGCTCGTTGAGGCGTACGGTCCTTTCACGATCTTTCAGGATGCGCTCGTCGGATTCGATAATATTGGTCAGCAGCTGCTTCACCTTATCGATATCGGCATCGTAGGCAACGCCAATAATAAATTCGTTGCGGCGAACCGGTTCACGCGAAAAGTTAATGATGTTACCGGCAATGATTTTACCGTTCGGGATCACCACGATTTTGCCATCGGCAGTACGCATGGTGGTGGAGAAAATCTGCACGTTCAGCACGGTACCGGCCACGCCGCCGAGATCGACGTATTCACCCGCGCGGAACGGACGGAACATCACCAGCAGCACGCCGGCGGCGAGGTTAGACAGCGAGCCCTGCAGCGCCAGACCAACGGCTAAACCGGCGGCACCGAGTACGGCAATCACCGACGCCGTCTGCACGCCGACGCGGCCCAGGGCGGCAATCAGGGTAAAGGCGATAACGGCGTAGCGCACCAGCGCGGAAAGAAAATCGGCAACGGTGGCATCAATCTTACGCGCCAGCATCAGACGATTAACCGTGTTCGACACCATGCGCGCCACGATCATCCCGACGATAATAATCGCGATCGCCGCGACGATATTGACGGCATAGCTCAGGAGCAGCTCCTGATTACGCACCAGCCACGAGCTGGCGTTGTGTATGCTATCGGCAACGTTCAAATCTTCCATTTAACATTCCTTATAAATACCCGGGCGGGAAATAAAAAAACCAGGCCTGCAAAACGGCAGGTAGCTTAAGGGTAAACAATAAGCGCCTGTTTTGCCAAGTCGATCACAGTTTCCCCCGGTATATCCTTTTGCCTGGAAACGAAAAAGCCCGCAGTTAAGCGGGCTTCAGGGCAAGAAGCAGAATTTTCTTACAGAACGTCGATCGCGTTCAGCTCTTTAAATGCCTGCTCCAGACGAGTCACCATGGACGTCTGAGCAGCGCGCAGCCATACGCGCGGATCGTAGTATTTCTTGTTCGGCTGGTCTTCGCCTTTCGGGTTGCCCAGCTGGCCCTGCAGGTAAGCTTCGTTAGTTTTGTAGTACTGCAGGATACCGTCCCAGGTTGCCCATTGGGTGTCGGTATCGATGTTCATTTTGATCACGCCGTAGCTTACGGAGTCTTTGATTTCCTGAGCAGAAGAACCGGAACCGCCGTGGAAGACGAAGTTCAGGCTGTTGTGCGGCAGGTTATGTTTCTTAGAAACATATTCCTGAGAGTCGCGCAGGATAGTCGGGGTCAGAACCACGTTGCCCGGCTTGTACACGCCGTGCACGTTACCGAAGGAAGCAGCGATGGTGAAACGCGGGCTGATCTTGCTCAGTTCAGTGTACGCGTAATCAACGTCTTCCGGCTGAGTGTACAGCGCAGAAGCGTCCATGTGGCTGTTGTCCACGCCGTCTTCTTCGCCACCGGTGCAGCCCAGTTCGATTTCCAGGGTCATGTCCAGTTTGGCCATGCGCGCCAGATACTTAGAGCAGATCTCGATGTTTTCGTGCAGGGACTCTTCGGACAGGTCAATCATGTGAGAAGAGAACAGCGGTTTGCCGTGAGCGGCGAAGTGTTTTTCACCGGCGTCCAGCAGGCCGTCGATCCACGGCAGCAGTTTCTTAGCGCAGTGGTCGGTATGCAGAATAACCGGCACGCCGTAGTGTTCAGCCATCTGGTGAACGTGATGTGCACCGGAGATAGCGCCGAGAATTGCCGCACCCTGAGGAACGTCGGTTTTAACCGCTTTGCCAGCGATGAACGCCGCGCCGCCGTTAGAGAACTGAACGATAACCGGAGATTTAGCTTTTGCAGCTGCTTCCAGAACGGCGTTGATGGAGTCAGTACCCACACAGTTAACCGCTGGCAGTGCGAAGTTATTCTCTTTAGCTACCTGGAACACTTTCTGAACGTCATCACCAGTGATCACGCCAGGTTTTACAAAATCAAAAATTTTAGACATGTTACGTAGTCCTGTATCTTCGGCCGTTTCTGCTCGTCACAATTCGTGCTGCCGGTGCGTTGGCTTTCCTCGCTTACCGCCGCCGCTCACTTGCGTAAGCTACCGGGGTTCGCCGCGTCGCTGCCTTCCGGCAGCGCGAATTATTTAGAGCGACAATTGAATAGAATTTGAAAAACAGGCGGTGTTACCCGCCTGTACAAACTTACTTCTTAGCGCGCTCTTCGAGCATTGCTACTGCTGGCAGTACTTTGCCTTCCACGAATTCGAGGAACGCGCCGCCGCCAGTAGAGATGTAGGAAATTTTGTCCGAGATGCCAAACAGGTCAATTGCAGCCAGGGTATCGCCGCCGCCTGCAATAGAGAACGCTTCGCTGTCGGCGATGGCGTTAGCCACGATTTCAGTGCCTTTACGGAAGTTCGGGAACTCAAACACGCCGACCGGGCCGTTCCACAGAATGGTTTTGGCGTTTTTCAGGATCTCAGCCAGCTTCTGTGCAGAAACGTCGCCGAGGTCCAGAATCTGCTCTTCATCTTTGATGTCGTTAACAGATTTCAGGGTTGCGGTCGCCGTTTCGGAGAATTCAGTCGCCACGCGAACGTCGGTCGGAACCGGGATATCGCAGGTCGTCAGCAGGCGCTTGGCTTCGTCAACCAGGTCAGCTTCGTACAGGGATTTGCCCACGTTGTGGCCCTGAGCGGCAACGAAGGTGTTGGCAATGCCGCCGCCGACAATCAGCTGGTCAGCGATTTTAGACAGGGAGTCCAGAACGGTCAGCTTAGTGGAAACTTTAGAACCACCGACGATAGCCACCATCGGGCGAGCCGGCTCTTTCAGCGCTTTACCCAGCGCGTCCAGCTCGTCAGCCAGCAGAGGACCGGCGCAGGCTACGTCGGCAAATTTACCGATACCGTGGGTAGAAGCCTGGGCACGGTGAGCGGTACCGAAGGCATCCATAACGAACACGTCGCACAGCGCGGCGTATTTTTTAGACAGCGCTTCGTCGTCTTTCTTTTCGCCTTTGTTGAAGCGAACGTTTTCCAGAACAACCAGTTCACCGGCGGCAACTTCAACGCCGTCCAGGTAATCTTTAACCAGGCGAACCGGGCTGGAGAGCTTGTCTTTCAGGTAATTAACAACCGGCAGCAGAGAGAATTCTTCGTTGTACTCGCCTTCGGTCGGACGACCCAGGTGAGAAGTGACCATCACTTTAGCGCCCTGCTTCAGAGCCAGCTCAATGGTCGGCAGAGAAGCACGAATACGCGCGTCGCTGGTTACTTTACCGTCTTTAACTGGTACGTTCAGATCGGCACGGATAAAAACGCGTTTACCAGCCAGATCCAGATCGGTCATCTTAATTACAGACATGGTGAATCCTCTCGTTGATTCATAAAGTTTTGCAAGCGCTCACGCACTTTACCTGAAACCTTGAGCGGCCATTGCTAACGTCGTGTCGAGCATCCGGTTAGCAAAGCCCCATTCGTTATCGCACCAGACCAACGTTTTGATCAAATGCGCCCCACTCACCCGCGTCTGGGTGCCATCAACGATGGCGCTGTGCGGATCGTGGTTAAAATCTGTCGAGACTAACGGTAATTCCGTATAGTCAACTATACCATGAAATGTTCCCTGCGCTGCTTTTTGCAGCAACTGGTTGACTTCACTAGCCTTTACCGGTTTTTTTACCGTCACGCTCAGGTCGATCGCCGTCACATTTATCGTCGGTACGCGAACCGCAATCGCTTCAAAACGGTCGTTAAACTGAGGGAAAATACGTGCGATCCCCGCCGCAAGTTTAGTATCAACCGGAATAATTGACTGACTGGCCGCACGCGTACGGCGTAAATCCGGATGATAGGCGTCGATAACCTGCTGATCGTGCATGGCGGAGTGGATCGTCGTTACCGTCCCTGACTCAATGCCGTAGGCATCATCTAACAGCTTAATGACCGGAATAATGCAGTTGGTGGTGCAGGAGGCGTTGGAGACAATACGGTGCTCTGCACGTAGCTCATCATGGTTAACGCCGAACACGACGGTGGCATCGAGATCGTTACCGCCGGGATGCGAAAAGATAACCTTCTTCGCGCCAGCCTGAAGATGGGCTTCGCCATGCTCACGGCTGCCGTAAACCCCGGTACAATCAAGTACGATATCCACCGCCAGCTCTTGCCAGGGTAGCGCATCTATCGAAGCTTCGTGCAGCAGGCGAATGACGTCATCGCCAACGTAAAGCTGCTCCCGCTCCTGGCGAACGTCCCAGGCAAAGCGCCCATGGCTGGTGTCATATTTCAACAAATGCGCAATGCCCGCAGCATCCGCCAGCTCGTTGATTGCCACCACGGTAATTTCCGCACGACGCCCGGATTCATATAAAGCACGAACCACGTTGCGTCCTATGCGACCGAAGCCATTAATCGCAATGCGTATGGTCATAGGTCTCCTGCAAGGTTATCCCTGATGTGAGGTGGCTGACAGAGTAATCCAGCAACGCCCGGAGGGAAACCTTACCCGTCGCAAACTGCGACTGATTGATTAATTGTCGAACATTTAGACGACTGAAACGCTTCAGCTAGAATAAGCCAAACGCGGAATAAAAGGAATGCTTGTCCAGTATGAGAAGCACGTAATCTGACATACATCACATTTTCACTGGAATAATATGCAGCCTCGTGACGGGCGTCGGGAATAACGGCCACAAAAAAGCCGGGCGTTAGCCCGGCTCGTTCTTCTGATGCCGTCGCGGTGCGCGTTGCTCAGAACTACAGCAGCGCTTTCGCCTTAGCGACCACGTTCTCAACGGTGAAGCCAAACTCTTCAAACAGCAGCTCAGCCGGCGCGGACTCGCCGAAGCTGGTCATGCCGACGATGGCGCCGTTCAGACCCACGTATTTGAACCAGTAGTCGGCGATACCCGCTTCCACCGCCACGCGAGCCGAAACCCCT
>NZ_JAQGFU010000068.1:0-22112 GCF_030078455.1 Klebsiella sp. Ech2A
TTCAGCGATAGCGCCTGGCATACGCTGCCGCCCCCCAGGCGCCAGGCCAGCCGCGTGGCCAGCTCATCGGCCAGCGCGCCCGCCGGGAACAACACGATATCCACCGGCGTCTGCCGCCACTGAGCGACCAGCGCATCCAGCAGCTGCACGGCAACCTCCGCCCCGGCGTCTGGCGTCCAGCGCTCGAGCTCCGCCGAAGCAAGATCGTTTCCCGCCAGCCAGCCGCCTATCGCGGCGCTGTCGCCTGCGGCCATCACTATCGCCATCTTCATGGCCGCATCCTCTCGCATAAATAGTTCTCCCACAGCGCCCTGGCTTTCTCCTGCGCCGTCGCACCTTCAACGATAACGGCCGCGCGCCGCGGAGCCGGGCGCACCAGGCGCAGGCACTGAACGTCAGGCGTCGCCTCAGCGGTCGCCGCCTGGCGCACGATGTCCGCCTTTGCCGCCGCCAGGCGCTGGCGCATGCCGGGTACCGGGAGCGCCACTTCGCCGCACTGCCTGACGGCAATCACCGCCGGTAGCCGCACCCGGCAGCGGCGGATGCCGGCGTCCGTGCGCTGCTCGACAACGGCGAAAGGCGGTTCGAGCGTAAAGCGTTCAACCTGGGTGAAACAGGGCCAGCCGAGCATTTCCGCCAGCAGAAACGGCGTCTGGCCATTTTGCCCCTCGCTGCTCTGACAGCCGGTCACGATCAGCTCCCCGCCGTGGCTGCGCTGCCAGTCGGCAATCTGTCCGGCGATAAACGAGGGTGCAAAGCGCAGATCCTCTACCGTCTCCAGCAGCACCCGCTGGTCAAAGCCCAGCGCGGCAAAGTAGCGCAGCCAGTGCAGCGCGCGCTCGTCGCCAATGCTTAATGCGCTCAGGGTCATCCCGCAGCCCGCATTGCGCTGAGCCAGCAGCAGCGCGGCGGCGGCCTGCTCATCGGCGCCGATGGCGCTGCGCAAGAGTGAGACATCCGGCCCGCGGGTATCCAGCGCCGCGGCCTGCCAGTCCTTTTCCGCCAGCATGCCGGCGTCCGGCTCCGGCTTAAACGCCAACAGAACGTTCATTCGCGCCTCCTTGTCTTTTATCGCCGCTCCCGGCGGCCACCAGCGGCAGCGCTTTGGTTTCCGGGGCCCACAGCCAGGTCACCACAAAGCCGATCAGCAGTACGCCGGCCAATAGCAAAAGGGTAACCGTCATCCCCCACTGCGCCAGGGTCCAGGGCAGCAGGCCGGTGCTGATGGCGGCCCCAAGCCGGCTCATAGCGGTTGCGAAGCCAACGCCCAGCGAGCGGATATCCGTAGGAAAGCTTTCCGCCGGTAAAATCCCCACCAGGTTGCTGACCGCCGAAATTGTGGTGCTGAATAAGATAAAAAGCAGCAGCGTCCAGTGGCTGCCCGCCGGCAGGCAGGCCATAACGATTAGCGTCGCCGCCAGCAGCAGAAAGCTGCCGAGCAGAAAATGACGGTGGGCCAGCAGATGGGTTAATACCAGGCCCAGCAGCGCGCCAACGATCAGCAGCGCATTCAGCAGCAGGCTGGCGGTGAGCGCATCTTCAAGACCGATGGTTTCCGCGATGGTGGGCAGCCAGGTGTAGATAACGAACCACGGGATCACCAGGCAGACGAAGAAGATGCTGTTAAATGCCGTTCGCCGCCAGTAGCGCGGTGAAAATAGCGTTCCGATGCGTTTATTGCTTGCCGCCACCACCTCATCACCGAGCAGCACGTGCGGGCCGAAACAGCGGCGCACCACGGCGTGGGCCTCGGCGAAGCGGCCCTGGCGTAACAGCCAGCGCGGAGACTCCGGCGTCCCCCAGCGCAGCAGCGTGATGAGCAGGGCCGGCAGCGCGGACGAGGCCAGCAGCCAGCGCCAGGCCTCTGGGTTGTCGCTGATAAAATGGTGCCCGGCAAGGCTTGCCAGAACGTAACCGACGGTCCACACTACGCTAAACGCGCCGAGCAGGATGCCCCGATGCCGGCGCGGCGCGAATTCGGCCAGCAGCGTATGGCCCACGGAGTAATCCCCGCCCAGGCCAATGCCTATGAGGATCCGCAGGCCAATGAGCTGTTCAGGCGTGGCGGCAAAAAACTGTAGAAAAGAGGCGACGGTAATCAGGACAAAGCTGAGGTTGAAAATCTTCTGCCGGCCAATATGATCCGAGACCCATCCGAGGATCAGGCTGCCGATAAACAGGCCAAGCAGCGCCGCCCCGCCGATCATCCCGGCCATAAAAGGCGTCAGGTGCATGGCGGGGGTCAGCTGGATAATGGCGTAACCGATGACGCCGAGGACGTAGCCGTCAACCAGATGCGCGCCGAAGGTTAGTGCGGCAATGCGGCAGTGAAAGCCGTTTAGCGGCAGGTCGTCCATTCGCACCGGTGAAGCGTTCATTTCTCCCCCTTCATGGTCCGGAAAAAACGGCTTCCCGGTTGAGAAGCCGTATATAGCGCTCATACTTCAAGCCGCCTGCTGCGTTTGCTTTCCCCCGTCACATTGCTATAGATGCTCCAGGGGATGGGCGCTTTTAGCACCCGCAGGCGAGCCGAATTATTTTAGCTATCGCTCTTATTTTTCAATCGGGTAAATCGTTCCGGTATTCATGATACCGTTTGGATCAAACTGCTTCTTCAGCCCTTCCAGCAGCGGCCACGCGCTGCCGTGCTCCAGCTTGCTCCAGTGAACGCGGTGTTTACCAATCCCGTGGTGATGCACCATTGAGCCGCCGAGGCGAATGGTCTCTTCGCAAATGATCTTGTTGAGCGGGTTGTGGTACTTATCAATCTCCTCCTCCGGCTTGCAGTCCACCACGTTGTAGTCGTAGACGAAGTACATGTTGGTGCCGTTCATATAGCTATGAGAAGAGTGGCCGCCCAGCATGGTGATATCGTCGGCGTGCGGGAACTCGGTGCGGATGCGGTTGAGAACGCTTTCGTAGATCTCATTGATGCAGCTCCAGCAGCCCGATACCTCGGTGGTAAAGCCCATATTGCCGGTTTTGAGGATCTGCACGCGTTCGGCGGCCACCTTTTCCGGGCCCCAGTTGAGGTGGTTAAACCAGGTTTCAATCAGCTTGCTGTCTACGCGCTGGCACTGCGGATAGCGCGCAACGACCTGCGCAATCCCTTCGCCGGTGGCTTTCGCTATCAGCGGGTTGCCTTCCGCCATAAAGATCAGCACGCATTTGCCATCGGCAAAATGGGTAAAGTGCTGGGTGCCATCCTCGGCATCGTACAGGCGGGCAATCGACGGACGATAGCCCTCCACCATGACCTCGCGCAGGATGCTGAAGCCCACCTTCATATCGTCCAGAACGTAGCCGTAGAACAGGTTATTTTCCGGCGTGAACCTGAAGATTTTCACCGTCACTTCGGTGATATAGCACAGCGCCCCTTCGTTGCCGATGATGATATGGCGAATATCCGGCCCGGCGGCGCGGCGCGGAACGTTTTTGATGCGGGTGACGGTGCCGTCGGGCAGCACGGCTTCCAGCCCGACCACCATATCTTCGATCGCCCCGTAGAGCGTGGAGAACTGGCCGATGCTGCGGGTTGCCACCAGGCCGCCCATCTGCGCCAGCGGCTTAGACTGCGGCGAGTGGCCGGTGGTGTAGCCTTTTGCCCGCAGCGCGTTTTCGAGCACCTCCAGCGGCACCCCGCACTGCGCGGTTGCCTGCATGTTTTCGATATCAATGTTCAGGATTTGGTTCATCCCGGCGCCGTCCAGCACCACGGAATTTTCCACGACGGTTTCGAGGCCACCTTCGGTCGCCGAAGCGCCGGTACGTGGGACCCCGTTGATCTTATGCTGGTTCATAAAGGACAGCACGCTTGAAACCTGTTCGGTGGAGCCTAGCTTGACGACCGCGGCGGGCAGCGGCAGCGTAAAGACGCCGTGGATATCGGCATATTTACGAAAGCGGTCAATGCTGTTGCGCTTTAACACGGTTTCATCGGTAATCACGCGATCGGAACCGACAATTTCTTTTAACTGATCAACAATCGCTTCACGGGATAAAGACATAGTAATACCTTCCTGATAATTAATTCGGAATAGACGCGGCATCACGCAAGCTGCTTCTTTATTAACGGCCGATATAAACCCCAATGACATCGGGTGCGATGTTTACGGGAACTTTTTTTTATTTCAGCCTCGATGCATATTGCGTGATATTACGTAAGACAATAAATAAAAATACAGAAACCACCGATTAAAAATTAACGCACCAGATAACCGCCATCGACTACCAGCAGATGACCGTTAACATAATTGGATGCCTGACTGGCTAAAAATACGGCTGCCCCCATGAGATCCTGAGTATCACCCCAGCGGTTTGCCGGAATATGGTCCAGCACGCGCTGATTGGTTTCCGGATTGCTACGGGTAGCCAACGTAATATCGGTAGCATAATAGCCAGGGGCGATGCCGTTGACCTGAATATTATACTGACCTAGCTCGTCGCAATAGGCCTTAGTGAAACCAGCAAGCGCGTGCTTCGTTGCCGAATAAGCCGGTGACCACTGGCCGCCGAGGTAAGAAAATAACGAGCAGATATTAATAATTTTACCGCTATTTTGCGGGATCATAATTTTTGCCGCTTCATGGCTGAGCTCGAACGGCGCCGTCAGGTTAACATCGATCATCGGATCCCAGTCCGCCCGCCCGAAGTCCAGCACCTTATTGAGCTTACAAATTCCGGCATTGTTGACGAGGATATCGACCGTGCCGAAGCGTTCACAGCAGGCGGCAACGATCCGCTGCGGCGCGCCTTTGGCGGTAATATCCACCTGCATAAACTCAACTTCAACACCCTGTTTTTCAATGATTTCTTTTGTCTCTCCGTTGTCCTTGACGACGCTTGGGATAAACAGATTGGCGCCGGCTTTCGCCAGCGCCATGGCAAAGGCCTGACCTAGCCCGCTATTGCCGCCGGTGACAATTGCCGTTTTACCTTTCAGAGAGAAGAAATCCATTGAGAATGCGTTAAGAGATTCGATTGACATAGCTGGCTCCAAATTCCTTTAGGCAAAAAAAAAGAAAGGTAACTTCCCCCACGAGAGGGAAGTTACCTTTCTCATTGTCTCTGGTAACTGAGCTAAATTTTTAGCACAGCGCTCGGGCAGCTAATGTGATCGCAATCACAGATAAATATTTCACTCATAAATTAAGCGTAAAACTACGAAGCGTGATAATTCTCACACTAAAACCCACGCTGGCATGTTATTCCTAATCGCAATTACTAGAGACCAGAGAAAAGTAATCCACCTGCAAAGGCGGCTTACTTTTCTCTTTTTTTCGTCTATTCAAAATGAGATCACGATATGCAACAGAATTCATATCGCCGTTGGATAACGCTTGCCATTATTAGCTTTAGCGGCGGAGTCAGCTTTGACCTTGCCTATTTACGCTATATCTATCAAATCCCAATGGCAAAATTTATGGGATTTAGCAATACCGAAATCGGCTTAATTATGAGCACCTTTGGTATTACCGCCATTATTCTCTATGCGCCCAGTGGGGTTATTGCCGATAAATTCTCGCACCGCAAAATGATTACTTCAGCGATGATCGTGACCGGCCTGCTCGGTTTAATAATGGCAACCTATCCACCGCTGTGGGCCATGCTTTGTATTCAGGTCGCCTTTGCCATCACCACCATTCTGATGCTGTGGTCCGTTTCAATTAAGGCCGCCTCACTGCTCGGCGATCATAGCGAGCAGGGGAAAATCATGGGCTGGATGGAGGGGCTGCGCGGCGTTGGCGTTATGTCGCTGGCGGTATTTACCATGTGGGCTTTTTCCCGCTTCGCGCCCGACGATAGCAACAGCCTGAAGGTCGTTATCCTGATTTACAGCGTGGTTTACATCCTGCTGGGGATACTGTGCTGGTTCTTTGTCAGCGACGCGCCCCAGCGCGGCGGCGCGGCGCAGGAAGAGAAAAAAGCGTTTCAGCTAAGCGATATCCTCGCCGTCCTGCGCATCAGCACCACCTGGTACTGCAGCATGGTCATCTTTGGCGTCTTTACCATCTACGCCATCCTCAGCTACTCCACCAACTACCTGACGGAAATGTACGGTATGTCGCTGGTGGCCGCGAGCTATATGGGGATCGTCATCAACAAAATCTTCCGCGCGATTTGCGGCCCGCTGGGCGGCATTATTACCACCTACAGCAGAGTCAAATCCCCGACCCGCGTCATTCAGCTGCTGTCGGTGGTGGGGGTTCTGGCGCTGGTCGCCCTGCTGGCCACCAATTCACACCCGCAGTCCGTGGCGATGGGGATCGGCCTGATTCTGCTGCTGGGCTTCACCTGCTACGCTTCGCGCGGGCTCTATTGGGCCTGCCCCGGCGAAGCGAGGACCCCGGGCTATATTATGGGAACCACCGTCGGTATCTGCTCGGTCATTGGCTTCCTCCCCGACGTTTTTGTCTATCCGATCGTCGGCCACTGGCAGGACACCCTCCCCGCCGCAGACGCCTATCGCAACATGTGGCTAATGGGCCTGGCCGCGCTGAGCATGGTGATCCTCTTTACCTTTTTGCTGTTTCGAAAAATACGCCGCACCGACGCCGCGACAGCGCGCGAGGCATCGCTTGCCGCAGAGACTGCCGGCGAGTGAGGGTGAAAATTAAAGGAGAATAATAATGTCGAAGAAATACATCATTGGAATCGATGGCGGGAGCCAGAGCACCAAGGTCGTGATGTACGACCTGCAGGGAAACGTGGTCTGCGAGGGAAAGGGCCTGCTGCAGCCCATGCACACCCCGGACGCCGATACGGCGGAGCATCCTGATGATGATTTGTGGACCTCGCTTTGCCTCGCCGGGAAGGATCTGATGAGCCGGTTTACCGGCCAGAAAGAGGATATTGTCGGCATCGGCCTGGGCTCGATTCGCTGCTGCCGCGCGCTCCTTAAAGCCGACGGTACGCCCGCGGAACCGCTGATTAGCTGGCAGGACGCCCGCGTCACCCGGCCCTATGAGCACACCAATCCCGACGTGGCCTGGGTCACCTCATTTTCCGGCTATCTGTCGCACCGCTTAACCGGCGAGTTTAAGGACAATATCGCCAACTACTTTGGCCAGTGGCCGGTGGATTATAAAACCTGGGGGTGGAGCGACAATGAGGCGGTTATTAAGCAGTTTAATATTCCGCGCCGGATGCTATTCGACGTGCAGATGCCCGGCACGATTCTGGGTCATCTCACCGACCAGGCGGCCCGTGCAACCGGCTTCCCGGCGGGATTGCCGGTTATCTGCACCACCAGCGATAAGCCGGTTGAGGCGCTCGGCGCAGGGCTGCTGGATGACGAAACGGCGGTTATCTCATTGGGCACCTATATCGCCCTGATGATGAACGGCAAAGCGCTGCCGAAAGATCCCGTCGCCTACTGGCCGATTATGTCTTCCATTCCCGAGACGCTGCTGTACGAGGGGTACGGTATTCGCAAGGGAATGTGGACGGTGAGCTGGCTGCGGGACATGCTGGGCGAATCCTTAATTCAGGACGCCAGGGCCCAGGAGCTGTCGCCGGAAGATCTGTTAAATAAAAAGGCCGCAGCGGTGCCGCCGGGCTGCAACGGTTTAATGACCGTACTGGACTGGTTAACGAACCCCTGGGAGCCCTATAAGCGCGGGATCATGATCGGTTTTGATTCCAGCATGGACTACGCGTGGATTTATCGCTCCATCCTGGAGAGCGTTGCGCTGACGCTGAAAAATAACTATGACAATATGTGCAATGAAATGAACCAGTTCGCTAAACATATCATCATTACCGGCGGCGGTTCGAACAGCGACCTCTTTATGCAGATCTTCGCCGACGTCTTTAACCTGCCGGCCAGGCGCAACGTGATTAACGGCTGCGCCAGCCTCGGGGCGGCAATCAACGCCGCGGTGGGATTGGGTTTATATCCCTCATACCAGGCAGCGGTTGAAAATATGGTGCGGGTAAAAGATACCTTCATGCCGGTAGAAGAGAATGCCAGCCGCTATGAGGCGTTAAATAAGGAAATTTTCAGGGAGTTAACCACCTATACCGATCCGATTTTGAAAAAGTCGTATGCGGTCATCCATGGAAATCGGGAAAACGTCGACGCGATTCAAAGCTGGTCGAACGCGTAGCGGAGGTGCCGGGTAGAGGAGATCTACCCGGCGCTTGATCAGGCAATATTCAGATACTTGTGCGTTTGCATCGACAGCCGCCAGTTGCGGGCGATGCAGGTCTCAATGCACAGACGCGTCGCATCCTCTTTCTGACTGATGGGCTGCAGAGCGATAATGCGCGGCTTGTCGTCGGTCAGCGTTTCCAGCAGTTCATCCAGCGCTTCGATATCGCGCACGCGACCCACCGGATGCTTGATTTCATCCGCGCGCAGCAGCGCCTGCGACAGCACGTCGTAACCGCCGCGCATGTTGACCTTCGGTGAAACCGTCACCCAGGCCCGCGGGCTGCAGCGCACTTCATGGGTGCCGCTGGTTTCAATCTGACAGCTGAAGCCGTTATGCTCAAGCAGGGTCGTCAGCGGGGTGAGATCGTGGATGCAGGGCTCACCGCCGGTGATCACCACGTGACGAGCGGTCCACCCCTGGCGGCCAATGATCGCCAGCAGATCTTCGCCGCTGGCCGGGCCCCATTTGTCGCTCTCTTTGGTTTTCGCCAGAATGCTAAACAGCGACACTTCCCGATCGGCAAGTTTGTCCCAGGTATGTTTGGTATCGCACCAGGCGCAACCAACCGGGCATCCCTGCAGGCGAATAAAAATGGCTGGTACGCCGGTAAAGTAACCCTCGCCTTGCAAGGTCTGGAACATCTCGTTAATCGGGTACTGCATAATCATCTCTGTTTAGGCTCTAAACTATCATTATCGCAGATTTGCACGCCCAGGTCTTGTCCTCAGCTGCGATGGCGCGCGCTTCGCTCCCCTCGGCCCGCAGGCCAGACAGCGGAGGATCAAACCGCGGCTATTGTTCCTCTTCGCCCCGCCAGTTTATAAAACTATCCGCCGCCCGGTAATAATTCATTTTATTTTTTAGATCCCCGTCTTTGATGTAACAAAAAATTTTAATTATGACATTAATGAAAAATATAAAAACCTGAATAATAAATAAAATAACAAACAAAATCAGTAACGTACAAACTGATACATGAAAGATCGAATCTTTATAAATAGCCTGATGTCGAATCCAATCCGCGCCCGTTCATAACCTTAATACCGTCTTAAGGATTGGTCTAAATAGCCCATTTGCCATTTACCCACCGTTTAGTTTAGCCCGCCTAGAATCCACTCCACTAACCATGATGAGACTGTATTCATGAAGACATTATTAATAACAGGCGTTACCGGATTTCTGGGTGGGGCAGTTTTAGAGAATATCCTCAATCAAAAAAATGAGGTTAATCTGCTGCTTTTAGTTCGTGCCAATAATGGTGAAGCAGCGCTTGCCCGGGTTAAAGACAATCTGCGTAAATTCAATATCGCCGAGGAGGCGCTGGCGACGCTGAGTACCCGGCACATCCTGCTGGGTGATTTGGCGAATCCTGAAGAATTCCTTGCCGATGCGCGCCTCGATGGCGTGACCCACGTGCTCAACTGCGCCGCCGTCGCCTCGTTCGGCAACAACCCGCTGATCTGGAAAGTCAACGTTGAGGGGACCCTGCGCTTTGCCCAACGCATGGCCGAGGTCTCCGGGTTGCAGCGCTTCCTGCACGTTGGCACGGCAATGTCGTGCTCGCCGGAACCTGATTCTCTGGTTGCGGAAAGCGCCGAATTCCGCGAGCGCGCCGAGCACCTTGTGGAGTACACGCACTCTAAATCGACCATCGAGCGGCTGATGCAGCAGGCGTGCCCGACGCTGCCGCTGACTATCGCCCGCCCTTCTATCGTCGTCGGCCATACCCATCACGGCTGCCAGCCCTCCAGCAGCATCTTCTGGGTATTCAGCATGGGCCTGATGCTGCAAAAGTTCATGTGTTCGATGGAGGACAGAATTGACGTGATTCCCGTTGATTACTGTGCCGACGCGCTGCTGATGCTGCTCGACAGCCCGCTGGCTCGTGGAGAAGTGGTGCATATCTCGGCGGGGGAAGAAAATAGCGTCAGGTTTGCCGAGATTGACAGCGCGATGGCCTCAGCGCTGGAGCGTCTGCCGGTTGGCGACAGCTATGCCCAGGTGAGCTACGAGACGCTGGTTAAGATGCGCCGTGAGCTAAAAGATATCTTTGGTCCGTGCAATGAGCGCCTGATGCTCAAAGCCATGCGCCTGTACGGCGCGTTCGCCACGCTTAACGTCCGCTTCAGTAACGACAAGCTGCTGAGTATGGGGATGCCCAAACCGCCGCGCTTTACCGATTACATTGACCGCTGCGTGCAAACAACCCGCGGGCTTTCTATTCCGCAGCAGATGGCCGTCGACTTTAAATAATCGCCGATCTGTAGACAAAAAAAATGCCAGTCCGCAGACTGGCATTTTTATATCAGATAAAGACGGGCTTATGCCTGACCTTTGATCTCTTTACGACCGTTGTACGGTGCTTTTTCGCCCAGCGCTTCTTCGATACGAATCAGCTGGTTGTATTTAGCAACGCGGTCAGAACGGCTCATAGAACCGGTTTTGATCTGGCCTGCAGCGGTACCAACAGCCAGGTCAGCGATGGTAGCGTCTTCAGTTTCGCCTGAACGGTGAGAGATAACGGCAGTGTAGCCAGCGTCTTTCGCCATTTTGATCGCAGCCAGAGTTTCGGTCAGAGAACCGATCTGGTTGAATTTGATCAGGATGGAGTTAACGATGCCTTTCTCGATACCTTCTTTCAGGATCTTGGTGTTGGTTACGAACAGATCGTCACCAACCAGCTGGATTTTGTCGCCCAGAACTTTAGTCTGGTATGCAAAGCCGTCCCAGTCAGATTCGTCCAGACCGTCTTCGATAGAGACGATCGGGTACTGTTTGGTCAGGTCTTCCAGGAAGTGAGTGAACTCTTCAGAGGTGAACGCTTTGTTGCCTTCGCCGGCCAGAACGTATTTACCGTCTTTGTAGAATTCAGAAGCCGCGCAGTCCATCGCCAGAGTGATGTCGGTGCCCAGCTCGTAGCCAGCAGCTTTAACCGCTTCAGCGATAACTGCCAGAGCTTCAGCGTTGGAGCCCAGGTTCGGCGCGTAGCCGCCTTCGTCACCCACTGCGGTGTTCATGCCTTTAGCTTTCAGAACTTTAGCCAGGTTATGGAACACTTCAGAACCCATACGTACGGCTTCTTTCAGGGATTTAGCGCCAACCGGCTGAATCATAAATTCCTGGATGTCGACGTTGTTGTCCGCGTGCTCGCCGCCGTTGATGATGTTCATCATCGGAACCGGCATGGAGTATTTGCCCGGAGTACCGTTCAGCTCAGCGATGTGTTCGAACAGCGGCTGACCTTTAGCAGCAGCTGCTGCCTTGGCGTTCGCCAGGGACACGGCCAGGATTGCGTTCGCACCGAAGTTAGATTTGTTTTCAGTACCGTCCAGATCGATCATGATCTTGTCGATGCCGGCCTGGTCTTTGGCGTCTTTGCCAAGGATTGCCTGAGCGATCGGGCCGTTAACCGCGCCAACAGCTTTCAGTACGCCTTTGCCCATGAAACGGGATTTGTCGCCATCGCGCAGTTCCAGCGCTTCGCGGGAACCAGTAGAAGCACCTGACGGAGCTGCTGCCATACCAACGAAACCACCTTCCAGGTGTACTTCGGCTTCAACAGTCGGGTTACCACGGGAGTCGATGATTTCACGACCGATGACTTTAACGATTTTGGACATTAGATTTTCCTCAGTACAAGTTAAACTAAAACTCCAGACAAACAATGCACCCGGATGGGTGCATTGCCGTTCTAACTCTTTTACTTCGCCTGACGCTTCTGGTACTCGCTTGCCGCTTTCACAAAACCAGCGAACAGCGGATGACCATCACGCGGCGTAGAAGTAAACTCCGGGTGGAACTGGCAGGCAACAAACCACGGATGGTTCGGCACCTCGATGATCTCGACCAACTGATCGTCCCCGGAACGGCCCGCAACGCGCAGGCCCGCATTTTCAATAGGTTTCAACAACATGTTGTTGACTTCATAACGGTGACGATGGCGCTCGGTGATTGTCGGCTCGCCGTACAGCTGGCGTACCAGGCTATCTTCGTCCAGCTGGCACTGCTGCGCGCCCAGGCGCATGGTGCCGCCGAGATCGCTTCTCTCGGAGCGGACTTCGACGTTGCCTTCTTCATCACGCCATTCGGTAATGAGCGCCACAACCGGGAACTTACAGTCTGGCACAAATTCCGTGGAGTTGGCGTTCTCCATCCCCGCTACGTTGCGCGCGAACTCAATCAGCGCAACCTGCATACCCAGGCAGATACCCAGATATGGAATATTGTTTTCACGCGCAAAGCGCGCGGTGGCAATCTTACCTTCAACGCCGCGGTAGCCGAAGCCGCCCGGGATCAGGATAGCATCCAAATTCTTCAGAATTTCGACGCCGCGCGTTTCCACATCCTGCGAATCAATCAGCTTGATGTTAACGGTCACGCGATTTTTCAGACCGCCGTGTTTCAGCGCTTCAATCACCGATTTGTAGGCATCCGGCAGCTCAATGTACTTACCGACCATACCGATGGTGACTTCGCCTGCCGGGTTAGCTTCTTCGTAGATAACCTGTTCCCATTCGGCCAGGTTTGCTTCCGGACAGTTCAAGCTGAATCGTTTACAAATATAATCGTCCAGACCCTGAGATTTCAACAGGCCCGGAATTTTATAAATGGAATCGACATCTTTCAGAGAAATAACGGCCTTTTCCGGGACGTTACAGAACAATGCAATTTTAGCACGTTCGTTTGCCGGGACCGCCCGATCGGAGCGGCAGATCAGAATATCTGGCTGAATACCGATAGAAAGCAGCTCTTTTACGGAGTGCTGAGTCGGTTTGGTTTTGACTTCACCGGCTGCTGCCATGTACGGCACCAGGGTCAAATGCATAAACAGGGTATGCTCGCGGCCAATTTCTACCGCCATCTGACGGATAGCTTCGAGGAACGGCAGGGATTCGATATCACCGACGGTACCGCCGATTTCAACCAGCACCACGTCGTGACCTTCGCCACCGGCAAGCACGCGCTCTTTAATCGCATTAGTGATGTGCGGAATAACCTGTACGGTTGCGCCCAGGTAATCACCACGGCGCTCTTTGCGCAGGACGTCGGAGTAAATACGACCCGTAGTGAAGTTATTGCGGCGGCTCATTTTGGTGCGGATGAAACGCTCGTAATGGCCCAGGTCCAGATCGGTTTCAGCGCCGTCTTCAGTAACGAACACTTCCCCGTGTTGGATAGGACTCATGGTACCCGGATCGACGTTGATGTACGGATCCAGTTTCATCATGGTCACGTTAAGCCCACGGGCCTCGAGAATAGCTGCGAGGGATGCTGCGGCAATGCCTTTACCCAGAGAGGATACGACCCCGCCGGTCACAAAAATATAGTTCGTTGTCATGCTGAACCTGAGAAGTTAGGGTGAAACGATGGAATAACCAGGACGGGAAAGTAGTATACCCGAACACGACGAGCGCCACAAACTTTCATTACTCCGTCTCCTTTCCAGGTCATGACAAACATAGGGAGTGAGAAAATAGCCCCTTTTGGGTAAATGTTTTTGACGCAAATCAAGCGCTTGTCATTTAAAAAATCACACAAATAGCGCTTGATCACGAAAACTCGTTAGAGATCAGTTTCCTGCCGCTTTACCTCTTGCCACACTTCTTCCATGGTATCGAGGTCTACGCCGGTCATCTCCAGCCCGCGCGCGCTCACAATGCGCTCAACTTCGCGGAAACGACGCTCAAATTTGAGGTTGGCTTTTTGCAGCGCAACCTCAGCTTTGACGCCTAAATGACGGGATAAATTGACCGTCGCAAACAGCAGGTCGCCCACTTCCTCCTCCAGTTTAGCTTCATCTACCACCGCCTGCTGCACTTCGTGCATCACCTCATCGATCTCCTCGTGCACCTTGTCCAGCACCGGGCCGAGCGAGGTCCAGTCAAAGCCCACTCCCGAACAGCGCTTCTGTATTTTATGCGCGCGCATCAGCGCCGGCAGGCTGTGCGGAATATCATCCAGCGCGGAGTGTTGGGATTTTTCCGCCCGCTCGGCGCTTTTTATCGCTTCCCAGCGCGCCAGCACTTCGCTGCTGGTGCCGGCGCTGGCATCGCCGAAGATATGCGGATGGCGGCGCTCCAGCTTGTCGCTGATAGCCGCGCAAACGTCGTCAAAGGCAAAGCGTCCCTCTTCCTGCGCCATCTGGGCGTAGAACACCACCTGGAACAGCAGGTCTCCCAGCTCGCCGCGCAGATCGTCAAAATCTTCGCGGGCTATAGCGTCCAGCACTTCGTAGGTTTCTTCGAGGGTATAGGGGGCAATGGTGGCAAAGGTCTGCTCTTTGTCCCACGGGCAGCCGGTTTCCGGGTCGCGCAGGCGTTGCATAATGCCGAGCAGGCGGTCGATTTGAGTCATGGTGATTCCTTGCAAAATTACGCGTATTTCCCCTCACCCACCCCGTTTAGTCAGAAAACCGCAACCCGATGCCGGCAGCGCCGGGGCCGGGCCAGAGGCAACCTCTCCCTGCCGGGAGAGGTTGATGGTGAAAGGAGAGAAATTAGCCGCCGTGCAGACGGCGGGCATCAATAACGTCCGGCACCTGATTCAGCTTGCCGAGCACGCGGCCCAGCACCTGCAGGTTATAGATTTCGATGGTCATATCGATGGTGGCCAGCTGCTGTTTGGTATCGCTGCGGCTGGCAACTCCCAGCACGTTGACCTTCTCGTTGGCGAGGATGGTGGTAATATCGCGCAGCAGCCCGCTACGATCGTTGGCGACCACGCGCACCACCAGCGAGTAGCCCGCTGAATAGCTCTCTCCCCAGACCGCGTCAACGATCCGCTCCGGCGCGTGCGACTGCAGCTCCGCCAGCTGATCGCAGTCCGCCCGGTGCACCGAAATCCCGCGCCCCTGGGTGATAAAGCCGACGATCTCATCCCCGGGGATCGGCTGACAGCAGCGTGCGATGTGGTGCATCAGGTTGCCGACGCCTTCCACAACCACCCGACCGTTGTCTTTGCTGCGATTCTGCGGCGCCCAGCTCTTCTGCTGCAGCTGCTTCAGCGCCGCCGCATCCTGCTCGGCCGCGCTCGGCTTATTGAACTGCGCCTGCAGGAAGTTGACCATCTGGTTAAGGCGAATATCTCCGCCGCCAATGGCCGCCAGCAGCTCGTCCAGCTCGTTGAAGTTGTAGCGCGGCAGCAGATGCTTTTCTGCGTCCTTGAGGGTGATGCCGAGATGCTCAAGCTCATCGTCAAGGATCTGCCGCCCGGCGATAATGTTCTTGTCGCGATCCTGCTTGCGGAACCAGGCGTGAATTTTCGAGCGCCCACGGCTGGTGGTGACGTAGCCAAGGTTCGGATTCAGCCAGTCGCGGCTCGGGTTGGGCTGCTTCTGGGTGATGATTTCAATCTGATCGCCCATCTGCAGCTGATAGGTAAACGGCACAATGCGTCCGCTGATTTTCGCCCCGATGCAGCGGTGCCCGACGTCGCTGTGGATGTGGTAGGCGAAATCGAGCGGCGTTGAGCCGGAGGGTAAATCGACGACGTCGCCTTTCGGCGTAAAAACGTAAACCCGGTCGTCAAAGACCTGGCTACGCACTTCATCCAGCATTTCGCCAGAATCCGCCATCTCTTCCTGCCAGGCGATCAGCTTACGCAGCCAGGCGATACGATCTTCGTAACCGCGGCCGCCGCCCACCGCCGCGCCGGTGCCCTCTTTGTACTTCCAGTGCGCGGCGACGCCCAGCTCGGCATCCTCATGCATCTGGCGAGTACGAATTTGAATTTCCACCGTTTTGCCGCCGGGACCGAGCACTACGGTATGAATAGACTGGTAGCCGTTCGGTTTTGGGTTAGCAACGTAATCATCGAACTCATCCGGCAGATGACGATAGTGAGTATGTACTATCCCCAACGCGGCGTAGCAGTCCTGCAGGCGCTCGGCGACAATACGCACCGCCCGGACGTCAAACAGCTCATCAAAGGTGAGATGTTTTTTCTGCATTTTACGCCAGATGCTGTAGATGTGCTTCGGCCGGCCGTACACTTCGGCCTTAACGCCTTCCGTTTTCATTTCCGAGCGCAGGTGGCCGACGAATTCGTCAATGTAGTGTTCGCGGTCGATTCGCCGCTCGTGCAGCAGTTTGGCAATGCGCTTATATTCGTCCGGATGCAGGTAGCGGAAGCAGTAATCCTCCAGCTCCCACTTCAGCTGGCCGATGCCTAAGCGGTTGGCCAGCGGGGCGTAGATATTGGTGCACTCTTTTGCCGCCAGTACGCGCTCATCTTCAGGCTCGTCTTTGACTTCCCGCAGGTGGGCGATACGTTCGGCGAGCTTGATGACCACGCAGCGGAAATCGTCGACCATCGCCAGCAGCATGCGGCGAATGTTATCCACCTGTTCTGAGGAGACGGAGTCGGTATGGGTGGCCTTGAGCTGGCGGATGGCCGCCATATCGCGTACGCCGTGGATCAGGGTCACCACCGATTTACCGACGCTCTCCTGCATCACCTCTTCGCTGACGACCTCGCCGTCCGCCAGCGGGAACAGCATCGCCGCCCGCAGCGTATCGATGTCCATGCTCAATGTGGAGAGGATTTCTACCATCTCCACGCCGCGCCATAGCAGGATATCCGCACGCGGATGCCCCTGCGTTTGCTCGCGACAATAGTCCCAGGTTTCGGCTAAGCGTTCACACGACTGCTGGCTGGAAATTCCCAGACTCGCGATCCATTTATTCGGGTCAAATTCACCAGCTTTATTTAGATGTGCACTTCTTACCGCAACCATTGTCCTCTCCTTAAGGGACCTGGCCTGCCGAAGTCGGCAAGCCTCAACTTTTACACGTCATCCTGCAAATCGCGTCGCGTCGGCGTCTGTCGCTCACCTCAGTTTCTGGGCTAAGCGGGCCGCTGAGGATTTACTCTACCGCCGCCTCGATGCGATTCGTATGATTTTGTGCAAGCTTGTGCTCAAACAGCACCATTGATTCCAGATGCCCGGTATGCGGGAACATATCCAGCATCGCCAGGCGTTGGATTTCATACCCCGCCGCTAAAAGCAGTTCGCTATCGCGCGCCAGCGTCGCCGGGTTGCAGGAGACATAGACTACGCGCTGCGGGGCCAGTTTTATAATATGCTGCATCACGCCCGCCGCGCCGGCTCTTGCCGGGTCGAGCAGGATTTTATCAAAGCCATGCTTCGCCCAGGCCTGGCGCGTGACGTCCTCTTCCAGATTTTCATGGAAGAATGTGACGTTATGCAGATGGTTAAGCGCGGCGTTCTCGCGCCCCTTTTCCACCAGAGCGGGAACGCCCTCAACGCCCACAACCTGCGCGGCGCGCTGCGCCAGCGGTAGGGTAAAATTGCCCATTCCGCAGAACAGATCCAGCACCCGGTCCTGCGGCTGAATATCCAGCCACTCGAGGGCCGTGCGCACCATCAGCTGATTAACGCCGTCGTTAACCTGAATAAAGTCGCGCGGACTGAACACTAAGCGTAGTCCGTCTGACGTATACCATGGCGCTTCGCCGCTAATATGTTCAAGTATCTCGCTTTGCGGCGCCAGGTACAGGGAAAGACCGTGAGATTGCGAAAATCGTTCCAGTTTTTCTTTATCGCCGGCGGGCAGGGCTGCGGTGTGACGCAATACCATCAGCGGCCCGTTATCGGCCTGCACCAGCTCAACGTGGCCCAGCTGGCGCACGGATTTCAGGCTGCTCAGACATTCGCGTACCGCCGGCAGCAACGCCTCAAGAGCGGGCGCCAAAACGGGGCACCGCACCACTTCGACAACGTCGCTGGAGCTGGCCTGGCGAAAGCCCATGCGTAATTGTTGGGTCTTTGGCTGATAATTCAAGCTCAGGCGCGCGCGTCGACGATAGCCCCACGGCGAAGCGGCTATAATCTCATCGACATCGCGTTTCATCAGGCGACCGAGCGCGGCGCGTTTGCTTTGCTGCTGCAGCTCAACGCCGGCATGCTGCTGCTGGCAGCCGCCGCAGACGCCAAAATGCGGGCAGCGCGGCGTCTGGCGCTGCGGGCTGTCGTTGAGGCGGCGTTTTACCGTGGCGTGCGCGTACTGTTTTTTCTCGTCAACCAGCACCACCTCGGCCTGCTCCTGCGGCAGCAGCCCGCGAACAAACAGCGCTTTTCCCTGGTGACGCGCAACGCCCTGACCAAAGGTATCGAGGTCATTTACTGTAACGGTTATGATCTGGCGCGTCGTCACACGCCGTTTTGCAGAGTAGAATTGCGCCATCGTAGAGATTTGTCTCAATCAAATATACTGACTCTTATTCTCCCATAACGGAACCGCATGACCAACTACAGCCTACGTGCTCGCATGATGATTCTTATTCTGGCACCCACCGTACTTATTGGTTTGCTGCTCAGTATTTTCTTCGTCGCGCATCGCTATCACGACCTGCAGCGGCAGCTGGAAGACGCCGGAGCCAGTATTATCGAGCCGCTGGCGGTCTCCAGTGAATATGGCATGAATCTGCAAAACCGCGAATCTATCGGGCAGCTGATAAGCGTGCTGCACCGCCGCCACTCGGACATTGTGCGCGCAATTTCGATCTATGATTCGCAAAATAAGCTTTTTGTGACGTCCAATTTTCAGCTTAACCCCAGCGAGCTGCGGCTGGAAAAAGGGGCAAAGTTCCCCCACCAGCTCAGCGTGACCCGCAAAGGCGACGTGATGATTTTGCGTACCCCTATCATCTCGGAGAGCTATTCGCCCGATGAGTCGCCGGTGACCGATGCCAAAATGCCCGGCAACATGCTGGGCTACGTGGCCCTTGAGCTGGACCTGAAATCGGTACGCCTGCAGCAGTACAAAGAAATTTTTATCTCCAGCGTCATGATGCTGTTTTGTATCGGCATTGCGCTGATTTTCGGCTGGCGGCTGATGCGGGACGTCACCGGGCCGATCCGCAATATGGTGAATACCGTTGACCGCATTCGCCGCGGGCAGCTGGATAGCCGCGTCGAAGGTTTTATGCTCGGCGAGCTGGATATGCTGAAGAACGGCATCAACTCCATGGCGATGTCGCTGGCGGCCTACCATGAAGAGATGCAGCACAATATCGATCAGGCGACGTCCGATCTGCGCGAAACCCTCGAGCAGATGGAGATCCAAAACGTGGAGCTGGATCTGGCGAAAAAACGCGCTCAGGAAGCCGCGCGTATCAAGTCAGAGTTCCTCGCCAATATGTCCCACGAGCTGCGTACGCCGCTGAACGGCGTGATTGGCTTTACCCGCCTGACGCTAAAAACCGATTTAAACACCACCCAGCGCGATCATCTGACCACCATCGAGCGCTCCGCCAACAACCTGCTGGCGATCATCAACGACGTGCTCGACTTCTCCAAACTGGAGGCCGGGAAGCTTATTCTCGAGAGCATCCCGTTCCTGCTGCGCAATTCGCTGGATGAGGTGGTGACCCTGCTGGCGCACTCGGCGCACGATAAAGGGCTGGAGCTGACGCTCAATATCAAAAATGACGTGCCGGATAATATTATCGGCGACCCGCTGCGCCTGCAGCAGATCATCACCAACCTGGTGGGCAACGCCATCAAGTTCACCGAGCACGGGAATATCGACGTGCTGGTGGAGCAGCGCGCCATCAGCAACTCCCGGGTGCAGATCGAGATCCAAATTCACGATACCGGGATCGGCATTCCGGAGCGCGACCAGTCGCGGCTGTTCCAGGCTTTCCGCCAGGCAGATGCCAGCATTTCTCGCCGCCACGGCGGCACCGGGCTGGGGCTAGTCATTACCCAGCGGCTGGTGAAGGAGATGGGGGGCGATATCTCCTTCCACAGCCAGCCTAATCGCGGCTCGACCTTCTGGTTCCACATCAGCCTCGACCTTAACCCGAACGCCATTCCCGATAGCCCGCTCACCGACTGTCTGCGCGGGAAAACGCTGGCCTATGTCGAAGCCAACGCCGCGGCGGCCCAGTGCACGATGGAGCTGCTGGCCAACACGCCGCTGAAGGTGGTCTACAGTCCGACGTTTTCCGCTCTGCCGGAGGCACATTACGATATTCTGCTGGCCGGTATTCCGGTTTCCATGCGCGACCTTAACCAGCAAAAGGATAAGCTCACCAAAGCCTGTTCGATGGCCGATAACTTACTTCTCGCGCTCCCCTGCCACGCGCAGATCAACGCCGAAGCGCTGAAGCGCGAGGGCGTGGCCGCCTGCCTGCTTAAACCGCTGACCTCAACCCGGCTCCTCCCTGCGCTGACGGCCTCCTGCCGGACGCAGCCCGCGGTGATGCTGACGCATACGGACAGCAGCAAGCTGCCGATGACGGTAATGGCGGTTGACGATAATCCGGCCAACCTGAAGCTTATCGGCGTGCTGCTGGAAGACCTGGTCCAGAACGTGACGCTCTGCGAGAGCGGCCAGCGCTCCGTGGAGCTGGCCAGGGAGATGCAGCTGGATCTGGTGCTGATGGATATTCAGATGCCGGACATGGACGGCATTCGCGCCTGCGAGCTCATCCGCCACCTCCCTCACCACCAGCAAACGCCGGTCATCGCGGTCACGGCCCACGCCCTGGAGGGACAGAAAGAGAAGCTGCTGAGCGCCGGCATGAACGATTACCTGGCAAAACCGATTGAAGAGGAGAAGCTGCACAGCCTGCTGCTGCGCTATCAGCCGGGGATGCACGCCGCCGCCCCGCTGGCGGCCGAAGTGGTTGAACCCCCGATCGATCATAACGTTACCCTCAGCTGGCCGCTGGCGCTGCGGCAGGCGGCGATGAAGCCGGACCTGGCGCGGGAGATGCTGCAGATGCTGATCGCCTTTATGCCGGAGGTGCGTAACAAGGTTGAAGAGCAGCTGGTGGGCGAGGAGCCGGAAGGGCTGCTGGATTTGATTCATAAGCTTCACGGAAGCTGCAGCTACAGCGGCGTGCCGCGGCTGAAGAAGCTGTGTCAGACAATCGAGAGCCAGCTGCGCGCGGGAACCGCCGCCGAAGATCTGGAGCCCGAGCTTCTGGAGCTGCTGGATGAGATGGATAACGTCACGCGGGAAGCGTGCAAGCTAATGGGCATCTAGCCCCGGCAGCTCTGCGGGTCCTGGCAACGGCCCGGCCCCGCGGAGCGCAGCTACAGTCTTTGCCCCATTTTCAGTATAGCCGCCACGTTGCGCGCCGTCATGCGCACGTTATCGGCGGCGTTTTCCAGCGCCTCTTCGAGGGTGCAGACCGAATAGAGTACGCTGAAAACCGCATCCAGCCCGTGCTGGTGCACAACGCCCACGTCTGCCGTCAGGCTGCCGGCAATGCCAATCACCGGGATGTTGTAGCTTTTTGCCACCTTAGCCACCCCAACCGGCACCTTGCCGTGAATCGTCTGGCTGTCAATGCGCCCCTCGCCGGTGATAACCAGGTCAGCGTCCGCCACCCGCTCCGCGAGGTGCAGGGCGTCGGTCACAATCTCAATCCCCGGGCGCAGCTTCGCCCCGCAAAACGCGTAGAGCGCGGCGCCCATTCCGCCCGCCGCGCCGCCGCCCTCAAGATGCAGGACATCAATGCCGAGATCGCGATGAATAATTTGTGCGAAATGCGCCAGCGCGCGATCGAGGCGGGCGATCATCTCCTCCGTCGCCCCTTTCTGCGGGCCAAATACCGCCGTCGCGCCTTCCGGGCCGGTAAGCGGGTTGGTCACGTCGCAGGCAACCTCGATGCGGCAATCCGTTAAGCGTTGATCCAGCTCGCTGAGATCAATCTTCGCCAGCTCCTCCAGCGCCGCGCCGCCGGCCGCAATCTGCCGGTTATCTTCCGTCAGCAGCCTGCCGCCCAGCGCCTGCACCATCCCGGCGCCGCCGTCGTTAGTGGCGCTGCCGCCGATGCCGATAATAATCTGCTTCACGCCACCGTCCAGCGCGTGGCGGATCAGCTCCCCTGTCCCCCAGCTGGTGGTGAGCAGCGGATTACGGCCCGCCGGCGGTACGCTCTCCAGGCCCCTGGCCGCCGCCCTTTCAATATAGGCGCAGC
>NZ_JAQGFU010000069.1:0-21683 GCF_030078455.1 Klebsiella sp. Ech2A
GCGCTGCCCAGCGACTCGGTCAGGCGCGCCGCGGCTTTGCCGGTGGGCGCCGCCAGGCGGATGCGGCAGCGGGGCGTATCCGTCGTCTGGATCAACGCCGCCAGCAGCCTGGCGACGGTAGTCGTTTTACCGGTGCCTGGACCGCCGGAAATCACCGAAATCCGCCGGGTCAGCGCCACCGCCGCCGCCACCTTCTGCCAGTCAATATCGTCCCCGGCGGGGAAGAGCGTATCCAAAGTCGACGCCAGGCGCGTTTCATCCACGCTCAGCACCTGATTGGCTTCGTTAAAAAAGCGCGCGACGGTCAGCTCGTTGCGCCACATGCGGTTAAGGTAAAGCCGTTCGCCGCAGAGGATCATTGGCGTCGGACGCTCCCCGCGGCTCACCGCCGCCGAAGAGAGCAGCAGCGCCGACCAGTCATCGGGCGCGCCGGCCTGCGCCAGCAGCTGCTCGCGCAGAGCGGCGACCTTTCCGCTCAGCACGTCGTCAGCGGCAAGGCGTGAGAGCGGCAGGCAGACGTGCCCTTCGCCGGCGTCGCGGCTCAGCACCGCCGCCGCCAGCTTCACCGCCGGATGCGCATCCCGGGCGACCATCAGCGCAAACTGGACGTCAAGCGGACGTAATAAACGCTGGTTTGCTGCCTCAAGCAGCAGCTCATCCATGGTCATGAAGCGATCTCCTGAACTTCGCCGGCAAACAGGGCGTCCAGGCCGTCAATCAGCGGACGCTCAGGGCGCGTGGTAAATATCCCCTGCCCGCCGTCCTGTCCGTCCATTCCGCGTAAAAAGAGATAAATGACGCCACCAAAATGGCGCTCATAGTCGTAGTCAGCAACGCGATGGCGTAAATAGCGGTGCAGCGCCAGGCTATAGAGCTGGTACTGTAAATCATAGCGGTGCGTGCACATCGCCTGCGCCATTGCCTGCTCCGTGTAGGCTTCGCGATCGTCCCCCAGCCAGTTGGATTTGTAATCCAGCAGGTAGTAGCGGCCGTTGTGCCGAAACACGAGGTCAATAAACCCTTTCAGCATTCCGCGAACCTGACGGAAATCAAGCCCCGGGCACTGGGCCGAAAGCGGGTCGTAGCGGCGAACCAGCGCATCCAGGCGCCGCGCGTCCAGCGGGGCCTCAATGGGTAAATAAAACGCCATCTCAACCTGCTTGTCCGCCGCCGCGAGCTGATTCAGCGCGATATCGGCGCCCGGTAGCGGCGTGCGCAGCACGTCATCCAGCCATTGGGTCAGCACCGACGTCCAGTGCTCGGCAAATCCGCCGGACCGCAGCTTTTCCGCCATCCAGTCGGCAGGGACCGGCTGGGTAAAGTCGAGGTCTTCAAACAGGCCATGCAAAAATGTCCCCGGCGACGCCCCGCGCGGGAACTGATGCGGGGTGAGCTGCGGCTCCTCCGCCACCTCCCCCACGCCGGCGGCGTCAACGTCAAGACGGGGCAGTAAATCCTGCGCCGGGCTGTGGCCATGCTGCTGTAGCCCGGAGTAGCTGGTGACCCGCCAGTCATCAACGATCGAACGTCCCAGCATCCGCGCCGACAGCGGCGGCAGCGCCTCCTGCGGCGCCTGCCAGGGCTGCCGATCGGCAACGCCGGGGGTTTGCAGCGCAATATCCGCGCAGCAGAACGCCTGCAGGCGGGCCGTCAGCCCCGCGGCGTCCATCGCTTCGCCACCCTGCAGAAGGCGCCCCAGGGCGCTGTGGTGAAAATCGCTGTCGCCCGGCTTGTCGCTGCGTCGGGTGCTGAGCGGCGCCACGCCGAGGCTGCAGTGCCAGACCGCGCGCGTCAGGGCCACGTACAGCAGGCGTAAATCTTCCGCCAGACGCTCCGCCTCCGCCAGCTCGAGGCTCCCCTCATTCTGCTCAAGGTCGAGCACCGCCGCAAAGGAGTCGCGATCGTGATAAAACGCCTGATCCTGCTTGCGGAAGCGGGCGATAAACGGCAGCCACACCAGCGGGTATTCCAGCCCTTTCGATTTATGTACGGTGACGATCTGCACCAGATGCTTGTCGCTTTCCAGGCGCATCTGCTGGCTGGAGGCGTTGCTGTCCGGCTCGGCGATGCGCTGCGTCAGCCAACGCACTAACGCATGCTCGCTCTCCAGCTGGTTGGCCGCTTCCTGCAGCAGTTCGCTGATATGCAGGATATCGGTTAAGCGCCGCTCGCCGCCGCTCGTCACCAGCAGGTTTTCGGCAATATGTCGGGCGGTCATCAGCGCTCTTAGCATCGGCATCACCCCGCGCTGACGCCAGATGTGGCGATAGTCGCTAAACTCTTCCACCAGCGCATCCCACGCGCGCTCATCCTTGTTGAGGTTTTCAATATCGAGGGCGTTGAGGCCGAAAATCGAGGTCGCCAGCGCGCTGCGCAGCGTGTTTTCACGTTCGGGCGCCAGCGCCGCCTGGAGTACCCACAGCAGCTCCTGCGCTTCCGGCGTTTCAAATACGCTATCGCGGTTGGAGAGATAGACCGACGGAATGGCCAACGCCTGCAGCGCATCGCGGATCAGCGACGCCTCCTGGCGGTTACGCACCAGCACCGTGATATCGGAAGCCTGCACCGGCCGGGCGCAATCGTCGCGCCACAGCAGCGCCCGCCCCTGCTGGCCGGCGCTAAGCCAGTCGCGGATCTGCGAAGCGCAGAGCTGGGCCATAAAGGCTTGATAATCCCCCGCGCCCACCGCTTCGCCCGGCATCAGCCAGATGTTCATAGCCGGAACCGCATCGTCGTCAACGGTGAAGCGCAGATGCTGGTTTTTCGGCGCCGACTTTACCGGCAGGAACGGGATTTCGCGGAACATAAACGGATTATCGCTGAGGCTGAACAGGCGATTGACGCTCTCCACCATTCCCGGAGCGGAGCGCCAGTTGGTATCCAGCGTATAGTGCGCGGCAACGTCGCCGCGCGCCTTCATATAGGTAAAGATATCCGCGCCGCGAAAGGCGTAAATGGCCTGTTTGGGATCGCCGATAAGCAGCAGCGCCGTCTCCGGCTGCCGCCGCCAGATGCGGCGAAAAATGCGGTACTGCTGCGGGTCGGTATCCTGGAACTCATCGATCATCGCTACCGGAAAGCGCTGCCGGATAGCGCTGGCCAGCGCTTCGCCGCTTTCGCTACGCAGCGCATCGTCGAGGCGGCTGAGCATGTCATCAAAACCGAGCTCTCCGCGGCGACGCTTTTCGCGCGCTACCGCTTCGCGGATCTCCACCATTGCCCGAGCGATCACCAGATCCGTCAGGGTCAGCGGCGCAGAGAGCAGCGCCTCAATCGCGCTAAACAGCGGGTGAACCGGCGGTTCGCCATCCGCTTTGGTGCGTTCGTAAAGGAACGGCTGGGAGAATTTCTCCAGCGCCTCCGGCAGCCGGTAGCTCAGAGTCTCCTCCTGCGCCCAGAGGCTGACTTTCTCTATCCACTTCCCCTGGTTACCGCGGTTGAATTTGCGCCGGTCGAGGCCGGAGTTTTCCAGCACGCTTTCAATCTCGCCCACCTGCTCCCGCCACTGCCGCTTCACCGCGTCAATGCGCTCGATGATTTGCTGATGGCGTTCGGCCAGCGTCTCCTCCTGTGCGGGCGGGGATTTAAGCTGCGGGGCTTCGCCCTGCAGCCAGCGGTCGAGGGATTTCAGCAGGTCGCGCGGGCCTTTCCAGGCTTCGTGGATAACCGCGGCTATTTCGCGCGGGAGCGGGTAGCAGTGGCGGCGCCAGAAATCGGCGCAGGCCTGATAGCGGAGCCGGGATTCGTCCTCGATCAGCTGCTGTTCAAAGAGCATGCCGGATTCAAACGCGTTGAGGCTGAGCATGCGCTGGCAGAAGCCGTGGATGGTGAATACCGCCGCTTCGTCCATCTGCCGCTCCGCCAGCATCAGCGTTTGTGCGGCCTGGTTTTTGTCCGGGATTTCCGCCAGCAGCGCGGCGTAGAGAGGGTCGGAGGCCGTTTCGCGCAGGCAGGCGATGCGCAGCCCGTGGATGTTGCTGCGGATACGGCCGCGCAGCTCCTCGGTCGCCGCCTCGGTGAAGGTCACCACCAGCAGCTCCTCCACGCTCACCGGCCGGGGAAAGGCGGACTCTCCGCCCAGCCCCAGCAGCAGCCGGAGGTACAGCGCCGCGATGGTAAAGGTTTTTCCGGTGCCCGCAGAGGCTTCTATCAGGCGCTCGCCCGTCAGGGGCAAGCGCAGGGGGTCAAGAGGCTCGGCGGTTTCGGTCATTCATTTTCTCGCATCAGGGGTAAGGATTTCTGCAATGCGCTGACGGTTTCCCAGACTTTGCCGCCCGGCGGCAGGGCGTAATCCGTTTTACCATTCTGGCTACCGGATACCTGGGATAATATCGCCATGCCCTGCGGATCCACCACCGTCTGATGGAAGAAGTCGGCAAGCTTTTGCGGCGTCAGCAGTTTAATCTGAGCCACTACTTTATCACGTGAATCGAAGCGCATATTACCGCGATCGAAATCTTTGCTCAGCTGCGAGGCTTCACCGCCCAGCGTTTGCGGCGCCTGCATCATCTGGGCGATCGTCGCCTGCTGAATTTGCGCAAACTCTTCCGGGGTCATCGCCCTCAGCTTTGCCTCCGCCGTCGGGAAGAAGGCCTGGAAACGCTGCCACAGGAAGGCGGGCTGCTTATCGCTGCTTTGCAGCAGGAAGCCGACGCCCCACTGGCGGCCGACGTTCATCGAGAACGCGAACACCGCATAGCCCAGCTGTTCTTCAGTACGCAGCTGGTTATAGAACCACGGCTGGATAATTTGGCCCAGCAGGGAGCTGGCTGCGGAGCTGCTGTACTCATCGATATTGGGTGGCGCAAAGACCGCGGCCAGCGCCGAGTCGGTGCTGCTTCCGGCTTTTTCAAAAATGGCCAGCTGTTTGCTATCAACCAGCACGTCTTTGTTGCGGCACCATTCGTTGCCGTCTGAACCCAGCTGTTGCTGGATCTGACGAGCCATATCGGTGGATTGCCCGGCGGTCAGGTTGCCAATCACCAGCAGCTCCGGACGCCCTTTCGCCTTCAGGTTGTCACGGTAGGCCAGAACGTCCTTGAGGGTGATTGACGGCAGCAGCGCCCGGCGCTCCTCGCGCTGGAAGTAAGGCACCTGCGACACCATCTGGGCCGGCATAATCGCCTGATCGTACGCTTTGCCTTTATCCGCCGAGTCCATCATCTGCGCGTACCAGGATTTCGCCTGTTCCAGCTGCTCCTCGGTCGGGGCGTAGCTGAAGTAGCCGTCCAGCAGCGCGGTGAACAGCTGAGGCAGCCGCTGGGTGTAGCCGTTGGCGTTGACCATCAGCCCGTTGTTGGCGCCGGTAGAGAAAGTGATGCCTCCCACCGCGGCCTGGTTACTGAGCTGGTCGAGGGCAATCCCCGCCAGGTAGTCGTTCAGCGCAAACATCACCTGGCTGCGGGCGCTGTCCATGGCCTGCGGATTACGCAGCACCAGCGACACGTCGGCCTTAGGTTCGCTGGCGAAGTACTGGCTCGGGGCGTAGACCACCCGCAGGGTCGGCTCATCGACGATCAGCTGCGGGTGCGGATAGGCTTTATCGCTTTTGATCAGCGTAAAATCGTCAGGAATATAGGGGTTCAGCGTCGGCAGCTTAAGGTCAATCGCGCTGGCTTTCTGCTGCCAGTCGGCGAAGGTCTGCGGGCTGATTTTATCGACCTGATACGGCGCATTGACGAAATAGGCCGTTTTATTATGTGGCTCCTGCGGGCTGATGTACCACACGCGCGCGTTTTGCGGGGTCATCATCGCCAGGCGGTCTTTAATCGCCTGCGGATCGTAGCGATCGGCAATGTTCACCACGTCGAGAGTATGCTCAACCGGCACGCGGATCATGGTGTCCGCCAGCCATTCAACGTAGTCCATATCGCGGTTGATTGAGGGATAGCGGAAGTCGAGCGCCAGGACATGCGCCAGCTCGTCGAAATAGCGCTTATCGATGCCCTGGGTACGCAGCAGGTTGAGGTAGCTGAAGATGGCCGCAGCGACCTCGTCGCGATGCGCCAGGCCCTTATCGGTCAGGGTTGCGGAAATGGCCAGCACCCCGCTGTTGCCGTTCACCACCGGATCGGAGTCCGCGCGGATACCTTCCACCAGACCCTGCTGCTGCAGCCAGTCAGATAATGTCCCCGGACTGCGGTTGCCGATCATATAGGTCACCAGCTCGTCGGTCTTGCTGCGGAACTGCTCGCTGTTGTTATCGATGCGGAACTCAACGCGCAGCACCTTGCGAGGCATCGCCGGCACGTAGTGGATGATGATGCCCTTTTGCGCATCGGTCACCACCGGAACGGTAATCACCGGCCGGTCGATATTATGATTCGGCACCCGGCCGTAGGTTTTGGCGGCAATGCTCGCCAGCTCCGGCAGCGGCTTATTGCTGTAAATGACCGCCTTCATCAGGTTAGCGGAGTACCAGCTGTCGCGGAAGGTATGCAGCGCATCAAGCACCGGTTTTCCCGGCTTGTCGCTCAGCGTTTCCAGGTTACCGCCGGAAAAATGCGCCGCCGGGTGCGCCGGGTTTATGGTTTCGGCGCTCACCTGAGCCATGCGCATCCCGTCACGGGTCCGCGCCATGGTCAGCTCGGCGTTGACGGCATTACGCTCACGGTCGGCATATTTTTTATCCAGCAGCGGAGAGGCAATGGCATCCGCGAGGCGATCGACCGCCCCGTCCAGCGCATCGTTCTCGACTTCAAGATAGAAGGCGGTGCGATACGGCGCGGTGCTGGCGTTGTGGCTGCCGCCGTGCATTTTCAGGAACTCTGCGAGGCTGTCGGGCTGCGGATAGTTCTTCGAGCCCATTAACGTCATGTGCTCGAGGAAGTGCGCCAGGCCCTGATGCGCTTCCGGGTCCTGCAGCGATCCCACCGGCACCACCAGCGCCGACAGTGATTTTACCGCCTGCGGATCGGAGACCAGCAGAACGATCATGCCGTTATCGAGGTGAATAGCCTGATACTGACGCGGATCTTTTTCGCTTTTGCGGATGGTTTCCTGAACGGGCTGCCATCCGGTATCTGCCTGACTTAACGGCGCCCAAAGGGCAGCCAGCACTACAATAACCTTGAACCATAAACTACGGGGCATTCACGGACCTCATCATTAACAAACTTTTCGCTGTACAGAGCCAGCGTTGATAAAACATCAGTCCGTGATTCGTTGCGCATGATAATTGAAGAGCCGTCACCTGCGCAATTTTTATACTATGACAATTTTATTCGGACTGATGGAAACGAAATATCGGCAACAGATAACGCTGCGCCTGAGCAATGATTTCGTCATAGTACGCAGGCTCAAGGGTGCGCCACAGGCGCTGGTACCAGACATCGCTACCCTCACCGCTAATCACCATATTGCCTTCATACGTCTGCACAAACTTGCTGCGCGCTTTTTGTTGCGTCTCGTCGTCCATTAACATGACATCCTTTTCAGCGTCATAACAGGCTTTTAGCCATGCCCCCGCGCTTTCAGGTAGCAGCAGCAGCGGTTTTGACATGCCCTGCAGATAGCCGTCAACCAGCTCATCAAGATAGGCCTTCGCCTGCTCCTGCGCCAGCGGCGGGAAACGCCATTCGCCTTCCTTACGCACCAGCAGACGGCTGGTGCCGGTTCCGCCGCTAGCACAGTAGACAAGGTGCTCCAGCCAAAGTTGCATTCCCTGCGCCACGCTGAGCAGCGAAGGCCGCCAGCGCAGCAGGCCGTCAGATTGTACCTGCTGCAGCCATCCGGTAATGTTGACGCCGTTACATTGCAGATCGATTTCCATGCTTTGTCCCGGCTGGCGGCTGGCGATCACCCGCTCCGCGAGGTTCTGCATCTCCTGGCGCTGGGTCTCCCAGGCCAGTTCGCCGAAGGCGCCGTAGGGCAGCTCGCCCGCCGCGCGGAAGCGGCGGTACATTACCGAGGCATCATGCTGTTCAATGAGCGTATTCAGCAGCTGCTGGTTGAGCTGGTAGCGGCTCAGCCCTTCAAGGGTGAACGGCTCATCGTCCGGGATCTCGCTCTCCTCGGAGCGGAAGTTGACCCGCAGCCGCTGCTGGAAGAAGGCGCGAACCGGGTGCTGCCAGAAGCGCAGCAGCTGCTCAAACGGCAGGCTTTCGATTTCCGCCGCCGGCAGCGGCTGGATAAAGTCGCCGTGCGCCTCCCCCTGCTGGCTGGCGGCGGCCAGCCACTCCCGGGCGTAGCTTTGATCTTCGTCGTCGCGGAAGTTGGCCGTATCGAAGGGCATGCGGCTATGCAGATGGGTAATATGCGCTTTGACCCGCCGCTCGCTGGCGTCGCAGTCCAGTTCCTCATCGCCCGCCAGGCAGTGGCTCTGGCCGATATAATCCGCCAGCTCCTGTACCAGCACCGACGGGTAGCGTTCGCTGTTGTCCTGGATTGAACGGCCGATGTAGCTGATATAGAGCTTCTGCTCGGCCGACATCAGCGCTTCGAGGAACAGGTAGCGGTCATCATCGCGGCGGCTGCGGTCGCCGCGCTGCGGCTTCTGGCTCATTAAGTCAAAGCCTAACGGCGCCAGAGCGCGGGGGTAAACGCCGTCATTCATCCCCAGCAGACAGACGACTTTGAACGGAATAGAGCGCATTGGCATCAGGGTACAGATGTTGACCGGCCCGGCCAGAAAACGCTGGCTGATGCGCTGCTGGTCGAGGCGCTGCGCCAGCTCATCGCGCAGTAAAGAGAGCGGCACCGTCTGCGCATACTGCGCCTGGACGCCTTCGCCGATCGCCGCCTGCCACTGCTGTTCAATCAGCGCCAGCGCGGCTTCCGTTTCGCTATCGGGCAGGAAGAAGTCGTCGAGCAGATCGCGACAAACCGGCAGCCACTCCGCCAGCGGGCGCTCCTGCGCCAGGCCGCGCCGCCAGAGGTTGAGCTGCATCAGCAGCGACGCCAGGTTGCCCACCAGTTCGGCAATCAGCCCGCTGGACTCGTCGTACGGCAGCACCGACTGCCATTCGCCCTGGCTGCTGTCCATCGCGTAGCCCAGCAGCATCCGCGTCAGGCCAAAGCGCCAGGTGTGCTGCCCGGTGGCGGGGAGATCCAGCTCGCGCACGTTATCGTCATCCATGCCCCAGCGCACGCCGGATTCGTTGACCCACTGACGCAGGTAGCGCAGCCCTTCTTCATCGATATTAAATCGTGCCGCCAGCACCGGAACATCCAGCAGAGCCAGCACGTCTTCGCTGGCAAAGCGGCTGTCGGGCAGGGAAAGGAGCGTAATAAACGCCTGCAGCGCCGGGTGCGATTCGCGGGCGCGGCGGTCCGAGATGGCCCAGGGCAGCCAGCGCTCGCCGCTGGCGGCACCGAACACCGCCTGTATGTAGGGGCTGTAGCTGTCGATATCCGCCACCATCACGATAATGTCGCGCGGCGTGAGGTCGGGATCCGCCTCCAGCATCGCCAGCAGCCGGTCGTGCAACACCTCCACCTCGCGCTGCGGGCTGTGGCAAACGTGGATGCTGAGGCTGCGATCGTTCGGGGCCAGCCGGCGCTTGTCGCGGCTATGGGCAAACTCTTGCGCCGTACGCCCGGCCACCGCCGCGTTGCGCAGCTCGAGGATGTCAGACTGCAGGTTATGCAGCAGGTTATCCGGGGCGATATCCACGAATGCGTCCAGCTCTTCGTAACGCTCCAGCCCGGCCAGCAGATAGATGTAGTCCCGTCCCAGCTTGCCCCAGGAGGCCAGCAGCGGGTTGCCCACATCCTGCTCGCCGTCGTCGTTAAACAGGCCTGCAGCCCGTTCTGCATCGCGAAAGAGCGGCAGCTCTCGCGGCTCGCGATGGTGACGGCGCTGGCGCGACATCAGCTTAGCCAGAAAAGCCGGATCTTTGATATCCCCCCAGTAGAAGCGGCACGGGTTGGTGAAAAGAACATACACATCAACGTGTTTACCGAGCGCCTGCAGCGCCTGCAGGTAGACCGGCGGCAGCGCCGAGATGCCGCATATAAAGACCCGCGACGGCAGCCCGGCCGGCGGCTCATCCGCGGCCTCAAGCGCGCTGATAAACCGCTGATAAAGGTTGGCGCGGTGCCACAGCGGCTGCCCCAGCTCGGCGGTATGCTCGACTAATGCTTTCCACAGCGGCGCCTGCCACTGCTGGGCGTCTCCGAGGCCGTCAACGCGCTCGTCGGCTTCCCAGCGCATCAGCCATTCCGGACGATAGACCAGATACTGGTCGTAGAGATCCGCCACCCTGGCGGCCAGCTGAAATAGCTTACGCTTGTCGCTGTCGTCGCTGAGGTAGTGGCGCAGCAGGGCGAAGGCGTCGTCATCCAGGCGCTGCGGCAGCAGGGTCATCAGCTTCCAGCTCATGCTCTGTTTGCTAAACGCGCTTTCGACGGGGATATCGGAGAGCACGCGCACAAACATATCCCAGATAAAGCTCGCCGGAAGAGGAAACTCGATGTTGGCGGCAATACCGAAGCGTTTTGCCAGCGTCATCTGCAGCCATTGCGCCATGCCGGTACTTTGCACCAGCACCATCTCCGGCTTGAAAGGGTCGTCCAGCCGCTGGCGCTCGACGATAAACTCCATCAGCGCTTCAAGTACGTCCAGACGGTTTGAGTGGTACACCCTTAACATATTCGCTCCTGACTACTGGCTGACCGGGCAGTGCAGCCGGGTCATCTGTACCCGCTTTTCCAGCGGCATGGTGATCGTTACCCTGATGCTGACACATCTTGCTGTCGATGTCTGCAAGCGGGTGACGCTCCCGCCAGCCGGGGATTCTGGCGGCTTGAGCTGCCCATAGCGCCACGCGTCTCGCCACAGCTGACGATACTGGTTTAGCTGAATAAAGCCGCCGGCCAGCCCCCGCTGGTAGCCGCTAAGAGCGGTAATAACCATCACCAGCAGCGCCGTTGCGAGGATCGTTTCCGGCAGGCTAAAGCCCCGCTGGCAGCTCAGGGTATCTGACATAGGCTCGGCTCCTTCAGCGGGCAAAAATCGCTCCAGCCGTGGGGCGAGAAGCGCACGCTTCCCTGCTCCACCCGGCCAGACTGCCACAGCAGCACGCGGCCGCTGGCGGCGATCAGCAGCGCCGACGCATCGCTAAATACCCGCAGACAGACGTGCCAGCCTTCGGCGCCCGACCGTCGACACGCCTGCGCCTCCTGCGCTGACCAGGTTAGCGTTTTCCCCCACTGCAGGGCCGAGTGCGCGCCAGCGGTATCGCGCAGCGCCCGGGTTTCGCCGGCTGTTTGCGCCAGCAGCGAGCGCTGCTGCTGGTTGAGCCCCTGCAGCAGCAGGCTGCCGAGCGCCAGCAGGAGCAGCACCATCAGCAGCGAAGAGAGCCCGCGCTGGCGGTTCACAGGTTGTACCCCGTTACGCTGTATTCCGCCTGCGCCGCGATGCGGGGATCCCGCGCCGAACGCGCGGCCAGTACAATGCTAAGCTCCGGGGCGAAACCGGTAATATCGAGGCGCTTAACCTGAAAGCGGGTCACCTCGATGGCGCTGGGGTTGGTCATGCGCTCCCAGCCTTGCTCGCCGCAGCTGGTCGCGCCGCGCCGCGTTTCGAGCGCGCCATTGCGTAACCGAAACCCCGTGGCATCGGACATTGCTTCCGGCGAGGTATTCCAGACGCCGTCGCTCGCGCTGTCCCAGCGGACAATGACGCAATCGCCGCCGCCGGCAATCTGCAGCGGCTGCCCAACGCAGCTGCCGCGACAGTAGCCGGCGCGCTGCAGGTGCTTCGCGACCGCGTACAGCCGCTGCCAGAGCTCGTTATCGAGGGACTGCTGCTGCGTCTGCTTCAATACCTGCCGCTGCAGCGCGGGCAGAAAGCGCGCGGTTCCGAGGAGCAAAATGGAGCCAATGGCCATCGCAATCAGCGTCTCCGGCAGCGAGAATCCTCGCGCGTCTACAGGCATAATGCCGCCTCCAGGCCGCGACAAAGGCGGATGCGCCCCCAGTTAGAGACAATGATATTCCAGCCATCGCCGGCGCTCTGCAGGCGGATATGTCCGGCCCAGGCGCTGTTGCGCAGGCCGTAAAAGCCCAGGCCCGGCGTGATGTTAGCCAGCGAGACTTCGGGCCACTGCGGGCGCAGCGTAAAGGGCCCCTGCGCCGCGCAGTCGGCCGGTGTATCAGCGGCGCCCAGGCACCAGCCCAGCTCCGCCTGACCAACGCTCAGCAGCCGATCGCGGTTGGGCCAGTTGGCGTCATCGCGCAGCAGCACCAGATAGTCGCGGACCTGAACGGCGGTTTGCCACAGGCGCTGCTGCTGCTGCCAGCTCTTCCAGCCTAACGTCCCGCTGGCGCCGAGAATCATCACCAGCGCCAGCGTCGCCAGGGTTTCAATCAGGGTATAGCCACGTTGTCTGTTCATACGGCGAGTATGGGTATGATCCGCCTCGGGTACGAGAGGCAAATCCGCGGTTAGCGCAGCGCGTCGAAGCGTATCGGGATATTTGCAGGAGGTTGCAGAAAATCAGGAAGCAGGCGAGCAAAAGCGGCGTTCAGCGGCGACGGTCGCCCCGAGAAATCCGGAAGGAGAAACCGGCGCAACGCGCGTTATAGCGGACGGTTAAGAGCCGCTCCGCTCAGCGTTGATTATCGCGGCAGGAGGCAAAAAAATGCCGGTCAGGGTTAACTGACCGGCATGGATGCGGCGGGCGTCGGCCCGGCTTACCGCGAGATAGCCGCGGAATTAAATTGCCACCGGCGCTTTAATTCCCGGATGCGGATCGTAGCCTTCGATGTCAAAGTCTTCAAAGCGGTAGTCAAAAATCGACGCCGGTTTGCGCTTAATCACCAGCTTCGGCAGCGGACGCGGCTCGCGGCTCAGCTGCAGATCGGTCTGCTCAAGGTGGTTGCTGTAGAGGTGCGTATCCCCACCGGTCCAGACAAAATCACCCACTTCCAGATCGCACTGCTGCGCCACCATATGTACCAGCAGCGCATAGCTGGCGATGTTGAACGGCAGGCCGAGGAACACGTCGCAGGAGCGCTGATAGAGCTGACAGGAGAGCTTGCCGTCCGCGACGTAAAACTGGAAGAACGCGTGGCACGGCGCAAGCGCCATTTTATCCAGCTCGCCGACGTTCCACGCCGAAACGATGATCCGGCGCGAGTCTGGGTCGTTTTTCAGCTGCTCCATCACGGTGCTAATCTGGTCGATATGGCGGCCGTCCGGTGCGGGCCAGGAGCGCCACTGTTTGCCGTATACCGGCCCCAGATCGCCCTTTTCATCCGCCCATTCATCCCAGATGGTGACGTTGTTTTCGTGCAGATAGGCCACGTTGGTGTCACCCTGCAGGAACCACAGCAGTTCATGGATGATGGAGCGTAAATGACAGCGCTTGGTCGTCACCAGCGGGAATCCTTCCTGCAGGTTAAAACGCATCTGATGGCCGAAAATGGAAATCGTGCCGGTACCGGTGCGGTCATTTTTTTGCGTGCCCTCGGCGAGCACTTTCTGCATCAAATCAAGATACTGTTTCATGGTTCCTCAAGAAGTTTGTTGCTGCGGACGACGGCGGTACGCCCAGACCATCATAATGATACCCGCAAGCACCATTGGAATCGAAAGAATCTGCCCCATGCTGATGTACTGGACCCATTCGCCGGTGAACTGCTGATCCGGCTGGCGGAAGAATTCAACGATGATACGGAACAGACCGTAGCCGATCAGGAACAGGCCTGAGACCGAGCCGGTCGGGCGCGGTTTGCGGATAAACAGGTTCAGGATCAGGAACAGCACGATACCTTCCAGCGCCAGCTCGTACAGCTGCGAGGCGTGTCGCGGCAGGGCTCCGTAGGTGTCGAACAGCGATTGCCACTCCGGGTGCGAAGGCAGCAGCGCCATATCTTCCGCCCGCGAGCCGGGGAAGATCATCGTGTAGTGGAAGCTCGGATCGACGCGGCCCCACAGCTCGCCGTTAATGAAGTTGCCCAGACGACCGGCGCCGAGGCCAAACGGGATCAGCGGCGCAATGAAATCAGCAACCTGGAAGAAGGTGCGTTTGGTGCGTTTGGCGAAGATGATCATCACCAGAATCACCCCGATCAGGCCGCCGTGGAACGACATCCCGCCGTCCCAGACCCGGAACAGATAGAGCGGATCCTGCAAAAACACCGGCAGGTTGTAGAACAGGACGTAGCCGATACGCCCGCCGAGGAAGACCCCGAGGAACCCGGCATACAGCAGGTTTTCAACTTCGTTTTTAGTCCAGCCGCTGCCAGGACGATTGGCCCGACGGGTGGCTAACCACATCGCAAAAACAAACCCGACCAGGTACATCATGCCGTACCAGTGAAGGGCGACTGGCCCAACGGAAAATATTACCGGATCAAACTCCGGAAAATGCAGGTAGCCACTATTCATCTGTCACCATAAAGACTTGTTATTCCGCTGGAAGTGGACAGCGGTGATCTTGCGCACTCGCAGAAAACGGGCGCTCCAAAGGTTGCGAATGATAGCATAAGCGCCAGGCGCGATCCGCGCCGGGCATGTAAAAGATATGTATACGAATGCGAATAAGCGGCGAAGCATTCCCGGCAGGCGGCGCGCGGCGCCCCTTCGGGCCGGGAATGACCGAACAGCGGCGCAGGCGCTATGGCAGCACTAGCGGCCGCCGCGGATCAGGCCGCCCAGCCCTCGACGCTCCATAAAGGCCGCCACCTGATGGCGAACCTCCGTCGTCATCTGCGCCTCCAGGCTACGCCGGGAAAGCTCCTGGGCCTCTTCGATATCAATGCGGCGCAGCAGGTATTTGACCCTTGCTACCGACCGGCCGTTCATCGACAGGTGGCGATAGCCAAGGCCAATCAGAATGGTGACGCACATCGGATCTCCGGCCATTTCGCCACAAAGCCGCAGGTCGATGCCGAAACGTTCGGCGTCGCGGGCAATCATCGCCAGCGCCCGCAGCACCGCCGGATGCAGGCTGTCGTACATATTCGCCACCCGGGTATTGTTGCGATCGACGGCGAGGATGTACTGCGTCAGGTCATTGGTGCCGACGGAGATAAAATCGACGCGGCTGGCGAGCTGCGCCAGCATGAAGACCATCGACGGCACTTCCAGCATCACGCCGATGCGCGGGCGCGGAATGGCGTAGCCAATCATCTCTTCAACTTCGCGGCTGGCGCGGTCGATCAAACGGCGCGCCTCGTCGACCTCATCGAGGCTGGTGATCATCGGCAGCAAAATGCTGAGGTTGCCGGTGGCGGCATTCGCCCGCAGCATTGCCCGCACCTGGATAAGGAAGATCTCCGGCTGATCGAGCGTGATGCGGATCCCGCGCCAGCCGAGGCACGGATTTTCTTCGCTGATCGGCATATAGGGCAGCTGCTTGTCGGCGCCGATGTCGAGGGTGCGCAGCGTAACCGGCTTCTCGTTAAACATCTGCAGCATGCCCTGATACTGAGCAACCTGCTCCTCTTCTGACGGAAAGCCGCTCTGCAGCATAAAGGGAATTTCGGTGCGGTACAGGCCGATGCCGTCAATAAAGCCGCCGAGCTTCTCTTCATGGCCGAGGCTCAGGCCGGCGTTCAGCATGACCTTCACCCGCTCGCCGCTTTTCAGCTCTGAGGCGCGCTCAAGATCGTCTTCCGCCAGGCGGCTGAGCTCGTTCTCTTCGCTGATCAGGCGCTGATACTCTTTCAGCAGCGCCGGCTCCGGGTCGACCAGCAGCTCACCGCGATAGCCGTCCACCACCAGGGTGCGACCATGCAGCAGTGAAGGCTGAATATCGGCCCCCATCACCGTCGGGATCCCCAGCGCGCGCACCATGATGGCGGCATGCGAGTTTGCCGCCCCGTCGCGCACGACAACGCCTACCAACCTGTCCTGAGGGACCTCCGCCAGCGTCGTCGCCGAGAGCTCGTCGGCAACCAGAACGATGCGCTCCGGCCAGGTGTTTGGCCCCTGGGTGGTGTCGTCAAGATGAAACAGCAGCCGCTGGCCGAGCGTGCGCAGATCGCCGGCTCGCTCTTTAAGATAGCCGTCGCTGAGCGCCGCAAACTGCTCGGCGAACTTCTCGATAATTTTTTTCACCGCCCATTCGGCGACGGCCCCTTTGTCGACTTCCGCAAAGAGTTCGCGGCGCAGGCGCGCGTCGGAGAGCAGGTGGGAATAGAGGTCGAAGATAGCCGACGTCTCTTTTTGCGCCCCGGCGGCGTAGCGCTTGCTGTAGCGACGAAATTCGCTGGCCGCCTCTTCCAGCGCGCCGGTCAGGCGCTCGCGTTCGGAAGCCGTGTCCAGCGTCGAGGCTTCGTACACCTGCTCCATCAGCGGCAGGCTGACATCCATCCAGCCTTCGGCGATTGCCACCCCCGATGAGGCGGGCAGCGCGCGGATCCGCGTCTGGCGATACTGGCCAAATAGCGCGGTCAGCTGCGACTGGGAGAGAATGGCGGCCATCTGCGTCGCCAGGGTTACGAGGAAGGACTCCTCGCTTTCATCAAACTGACGCAGCTCGCGCTGCTGCACCACCAGCACGCCCAGCAGCTGACGGCGCTGGATAATCGGCACGCCAAGAAAAGCGCGGAAGCGGTCCTCTTTTACGGCCGGAATGTATTTAAAGCTGGGGTGTTTATGCGCATCGGCAAGGTTGATGGGCTCCGCAAGGCGCCCGACGAGGCCGACGAGGCCTTCGTCAAAAGCGAGCGCAACGGTGCGCCCGCGAGGTTTTTTCAGCCCGCGAGTCGCCATCAGGTAATAGCAGCGTCTGTCGTGGTCGGCGAGATAAACCGAGCAGACTTCCGTTTCCATCGCTTTACAGATATCCGTGACCAGGATATCCAGCGCCTCGTTTAAACGCGGCGCGCTCGCGACCTTCTCGACGATTTCTCGTAACCGAGTGAGCATAATGTGCGTGGCTTAACCTCTTTTACGTCGATATGCAGGCGCGCTTTGCGGCTTAGGTGCGGTTTCGGCCAGCGACATGGTGACGCTGGCGAACTCTTTCATCACCCGGCGGTAAACGTCGCGCTTAAACGATACCACCTGACGAACCGGATACCAGTAGCTTACCCAGCGCCAGCCGTCGAACTCGGGCGTGCTGCTGGTTTGCATATTGACTTCCGCATCGCTGCCGATCAACTGCAGAAGAAACCACTTCTGTTTCTGGCCGATACAAACCGGCTTCGTATCCCAACGCACCAAACGTTTAGGCAATTTGTAACGCAACCAGTTACGGGTAGAGGCCAGAATGCGGACATCTTTACGACTTAGCCCAACCTCTTCAAACAATTCCCGATACATTGCCTGCTCGGCTGATTCTCCTGGATTAATGCCCCCTTGCGGGAACTGCCACGAGTGCTGGCCATAGCGCCTGGCCCACATAACCTGGCCCTGGCGATTACAGATTACAATACCGACATTTGGGCGGTAGCCATCGTCATCAATCACCGGACTACCTCAAAATAATCTTCAATGTGAACGATTGTTTCACACTCGCCGGAAACGGTAAACCACTCTGTTGCCACACGGCTCACGAATAACATTTGAATAACTCACAGTTATCAGCAGAGTTATAAACAGCGTCAGCTATCGCAGCGCCATTTTATTCACTTTTTCTGTGGATAGAGTTGTGAAGAAGTATGGAATTACCCAGGGAAAACCCGGACTAGTCCGAAGTGCTTACCTGTAGACATATTTAATAATGGCATTATATTCATTAAGTTAGAATGCATTATTTTCATAAATTACAGCATAACGTGATGATCATCACACATGCGATCCTGGAACTGATGAAAGATCGAACAATGTCGGTTTTATCCACAGATTACGCGAGCTCATCGGGCATATTTTGTCTAAAAATTCGATTTTCGTCGCACGTCAAGGCTGTAAATGGAAACAGTAGTGAGGCTTTTCCCCAGTTATCCCACTTTTCTGTGGATAACATGGTGTAAGATCCTGTTCATTGCCAGTGACCAGTTCTGGAAAACCCGCTGCGGTAATTTTTTAAGCGGCAAAAAATCAAAAAAAAAGTCATATGAATCATCAAATTGTCATACTTACCCAGGAAAAGGTAAACTCTATCCACAACGCACAAAAATAGCGCTCATTTTTTAACCAGAGGTTTCATCTTATGCCAGCCCTTTCGCCCCTGCTTGCACCGCCGCAAACTCAGCAGCAGCTTTTAGCCCAGGCCCAGCGGCTGGCGGGCTATTCGCTGGGCGAGCTGGCCGCGCTGGCGGGGATTCCGATTCCGCGCGATCTGAAGCGCGATAAAGGCTGGACGGGTATCCTGCTGGAGATTTGGCTGGGCGCCAGCGCCGGAAGTAAGCCCGAGCAGGATTTTGCCGCGCTGGGCGTCGAGCTGAAAACGATCCCCGTAGACGCTCAGGGACGGCCGCTGGAAACCACCTTTGTCTGCGTCGCTCCGCTCACCGGCAACAGCGGCGTCACCTGGGAGAGCAGCCACGTTCGCCATAAGCTCAAGCGCGTGCTGTGGGTGCCGGTAGAGGGCGATCGCGCGATCCCGCTCGCCCAGCGTCGGGTCGGGGCGCCGCTGCTTTGGACTCCCAGCGAAGAGGAGGATCGCCAGCTGCGGATGGACTGGGAAGAGTTAATGGATCTGATCGTGCTGGGCCAGGTCGAACGCATTACCGCCCGCCACGGCGAAGTGCTGCAGCTGCGCCCGAAAGCCGCCAACAGTAAAGCCCTAACCGAGGCGATCGGCGCGCACGGCGAACCAATCCTCACCCTGCCGCGCGGTTTCTACCTGAAGAAAAACTTTACCGCCGCCCTGCTGGCCCGTCATTTTCTGCTTACCCACGATTAATTTTTTGTTCTGCCCACCGGGTTGCATATAATTGCGACTTTCTTTTTTGCAGGACTTTGAACAATGTTATTTGCATGGATAACCGATCCTAACGCCTGGCTGGCGCTGGGTACGCTGACGCTGCTGGAAATCGTACTCGGGATCGATAATATTATTTTTCTCTCTCTGGTTGTTGCCAAGCTGCCCACCGCCCAGCGCGCCCACGCGCGACGCATCGGGCTGATGGGCGCAATGCTGATGCGTCTTGGGCTGCTGGCCTCCATCGCCTGGGTCGTTAAGCTGACCAACCCGCTATTTAGCGCGTTCGGCCACGACGTCTCCTTCCGCGATCTGATTCTGCTGCTCGGCGGGCTGTTCCTTATCTGGAAGGCCAGTAAAGAGATCCACGAATCGATCGAGGGCGAAGAGGAAGGGCCGAAGACCAACGTCCACTCGTTTATGGGCGCCATCGTGCAGATTATGCTGCTGGATATCATTTTCAGCCTCGATTCGGTGATCACCGCCGTTGGGCTCTCGGACCATCTGTTCATCATGATGGCCGCGGTGGTTATCGCGGTGCTGGTGATGATGTTTGCCGCCCGCTCGATTGGCGACTTTGTTGACCGCCATCCGTCGGTGAAAATGCTGGCGCTGGCGTTTTTGATTCTGGTTGGCTTCACCCTGATGCTCGAAAGCTTCGGTATCCATATCCCGAAAGGCTACATCTACTTTGCGATGTTCTTCTCGATTGCCGTCGAAAGCCTCAACCTGCTGCGTAATAAAAAAAATCCGCTGTAGCCCGCAAAAATGCAGCCCAAACCTGGGCTGCAATCTTTTTTAAGACTTTACTGCTTTTTATGTCTCACAAATCAGGCTATTAATACACTGGTGTGAGGTGCGACCATCAAGTAGAGGTGTTAACGATGAAAAAATGGGCAGTGTTGATTTCCGCCGTAGGACTGGCCTTCTCGGTTTCAGGTTGCAGCAGCGATTACGTTATGGCGACAAAAGACGGACGCATGATTTTGACCGACGGCAAGCCGGCGGTTGACGACGATACCGGTCTTATCAGCTACGAAGATCAGCAGGGTAATAAAATGCAGATCAATCGTGACGACGTTTCACAAATTATTAAGCGCTAAAGATTGCCGCGGCTAACCGCCTGCCGGCAATCGCCTGGCAACGCGTCCTCTGCAACGAATCACGGTATTGAGAAAAGAGTCGGGTAAACCTGATACGTCCGCCGCAGCAGCCTGCGGACCCCGCCAGCCCGGCTTTTTTGATCTTTTTACTTCCTCTTTTTCCTCCCCTCTGCCATTTTGATACTCCTTTGTCGGGGAAAGCCTGACCTTGTCAATAAAAAAGGAAGCCGGCTATGCAGTATCACCGTATCCCACACAGTTCTCTCGAAATCAGCACGCTGGGGCTGGGCACTATGACCTTTGGTGAACAGAATAGCGAGGCCGACGCTCACCAACAGCTCGACTACGCTGTCAGCCAGGGCATCAACCTGATTGACGTTGCTGAAATGTATCCCGTCCCGCCGCGCCCGGAAACTCAGGGGCTGACGGAAACCTACGTCGGCAACTGGCTGGCGAAACACGGCAGCCGCGAAAAGCTGGTTATCGCCTCCAAAGTCAGCGGCCCTGCGCGTAACAACGACAGCAGCATCCGCCCGAATCACGTCCTGGATCGCAAAAATATCCGCGACGCGCTGCACGATAGCCTGAAGCGTCTGCAGACCGATTATCTCGATCTCTACCAGGTTCACTGGCCGCAGCGCCCGACCAACTGCTTCGGCAAGCTGGGCTACACCTGGACCGACTCCGCGCCGGTGGTCACCCTGCTGGACACCCTGGAAGCGCTCACCGAATTCCAGCGCGCCGGCAAAATCCGCTACATCGGCGTCTCCAACGAGACGGCGTTTGGCGTGATGCGCTATCTACACCTTGCGGATAAGCACGACCTGCCGCGCATCGTTACCATCCAGAACCCGTATAGCCTGGTGAACCGCAGCTATGAAGTTGCGCTGTCGGAAGTGAGTCAGTATGAAGGCGTGGAGCTGCTGGCCTACTCCTGCCTGGCGTTCGGCACGCTGACCGGGAAGTATCTCAACGGCGCGAAGCCGGCCGGGGCGCGCAACACGCTGTTCAGCCGCTTTACGCGCTACAGCGGCGAGCAGACGCAGCTGGCCGTCGCGGCATACGTCGATATCGCAAAACGGCATAACCTCGATCCGGCCCAAATGGCGCTGGCCTTCGTGCGCCGCCAGCCTTTTGTCGCCAGCACGCTGCTCGGCGCCACTTCGCTGGAGCAGCTGAAGACCAACGTTGAAAGCCTGCATCTTGAGCTCAGCGAAGAGGTGCTGGCGGAGATTGAAGCGGTGCACCGGGTTTATACCTATCCGGCGCCGTAAGCGGCCTCTCCGGGCTACGGCAGGGACAGCGCCGTAGCCCGTCTAAGCCCAGGACTCGCTAGCGCCGCCGTCCCCACAGCCACAGGGCGGCGATAGCCAGCGCGAACACCGCACCAAAGACCACCCCGATGCCAACCACCGGTATGCCCGCCTTGACCGCCATCGAGTAGAACCCCAGCATCAGCAGCATGGCAACGTTTTCGCCGAGGTTCTGCACCGCTATCGCGTTACCCGCACCGACGGTATGCTTCCCACGCTCCTGCAGCAGGGCGTTAAGCGGCACGATAAAGAAGCCGCCGAACACGCCGAGCAGCAGCAGCAGGCCAAACGCCGGCAGAAGCGCATGCTGAAGGGTAAAGAAGATCACCGCGACGCCAATCAGAATCCCGGCAGGCATGCAGCGGGAGACCGTTTGCAGCGTCACCAGCTTCGCCGCCGCGCCCGCGCCCAGCACGATCCCCACCGCCACCATCGCATTCAGATAGGTTGGCATGGCGTTATTAGAAATCCCCAGCGCCACCGGTACCCACAGCACCAGCAGGAAG